>LXTK01000060.1 GCA_001643475.1 Proteobacteria bacterium SPGG2
CCGAGATGAAGGCCGCCATTAGCGCGAGAAACAGGGTATTGAGGAATCGCCCGTGAATGAGCTCGGAAATCTCACGTTTATTGGCGAGCGATCTGCCGAAATCCCCCTTCAGTACACCCAATAGCCAGTTCTTGTAACGCACAGGGGCCGGCAGTCCGAGACCCAACTCCTTGCGGCACGCCGCCACTGTTTCCTCGGTTGCGCCTTGACCCATGATTTCTTGGCACAGATCACCGGGCAACAGCTCGACGCCGCCGAAGATGATTATCGTTACGACCAGAAGGATAACGAGGCCCAGCGCCAGGCGCTGGGCCACCATTTTCAGGATCGTGGTCATTGCTGGCGGCTATTACCCCGTCAGATCAGACAAACCACCAACGCTCGAGGGCGTTATTGCCATCCAGATCCCAATTTGCCGAGATCTCGCCATGCCCAATGCTCTTGTGCATAGCGTATACATAGCTTGCGTACATGGGCACGAGGACGCCACCTTCGTTGCTCACGATCTCCTGCATCTCGTAATACAACTGGCGACGTTTGCCGTCGTCCAGTTCGGCGCGCGCTTGCAGCAAAATCTTGTTGAAACGGTCGTGTTTCCAGAACGAGTCGTTCCAGCTGGCGGTCTCCGAGTAGGCAACCGAGAACATCCAGTCTTCCGTCGGGCGCCCACCCCAGTAACACATACCCCAGGGCTTCTTCATCCAGACGTTGGACCAGTAGCCGTCATTGGGCTCGCGCACAACGTTGATGTTGATACCGGCCTTGGCGGCGTGCTCCTTGTAAAGCACGGCGGCGTCGACGGCGCCGGCGAAGGCGGCGTCGGCGGCGGATAGATCGACCTTGAGCGAGGTCATGCCGGCCTTCTTGAGATAGAACTTGGCCTTGTCTGGGTCGTACGCACGTTGCGGCAGCTCCTTGTTGAAATACTTTTGCGCCGGGCCGATCGGGTGGTCGTTACCGACCTGGCCGTAACCGCGCAGGACGGTCTTGACGAGCGCCTCTCTGTCGACGGCGTGCTTCAGGGCCAGCCGCACATTATTATCATCAAACGGCGCCACCGTCGTGATCATGGGGATCGAGTAGTGCTGGGTCCCCGTTTTCTGCTGGATTACTATGTCCTTGTTGCGTTTTAACAGGTGCACCGTCTTGAGGTCACAGCGATCCATGGCATGGATCTCGCCCGTGGTCAGCGCATTGGTGCGCGCCGCCACGTCCTTGATGGAAAGCATCTCGATGGAATCGAAATGGGCGTGGTCCTTCTTCCAATAGTTCTTATTACGCGTGAGCTCGACCTTGACGCCCGCGTCGAACTTCTTCAGGACATAGCCACCGGTGCCGACGCCCGATGTGGGGTCGATCAGCTTGCCATCCTTGGAAGGCATGATGCCGATGTGGTAATCGCTCATGATGTACGGCCAGTCGGCGTTGCCCGCGTCGAGCTTAAAGACGACGGTGCGCTTGCCATCCGCTTTGATTTCCTTGACCTGCTTCAAAAGCGCCTTGGCCGCCGATTTCGACTCGTCGCTGCGGTGATAATTGAAGGACGCGATCACGTCCTCGGCGGTCAGCGATTTGCCACTGTGGAACTCGATCCCTCTGCGTAGCTTGACGGTCCAGGTCGCAGCGTCAGGGGTGGACTCTATGCTCTTGGCGAGCTCGAGTCCGGCATTGCCCTTGTGGTCGACCTTGGTGATGTAGTTATACAGTCCCATGCCCATCGTCTGGGTCAAGGTATGTAGATAGGTTGACGGGTCCACCGAATCGGTGGTGGAGCCGTGACCGATACCGATCTTGAAGTGGCCGCCCTTGTTCGCGGCATAAGCGGGGCTGTTTATCAGTGATGGCGCCACCACCACCAGGCCCAACGCCGACATGCGCGTCATAAACTCGCGACGGCTGATCTTGCCTTGTGCGAGCAAGCGCTCCAGTTTCTGTTGTTCCGCCATAGTAGGTTCCTCCGTAGGCTAGGAGATAAGTGTTAGTTTTGGAATCCGTGGTGGATTCTTGCCCTCTGGGCTGCCCGCGCGCGGGGGCGCTCGGGCTGAGCGCACTGGGGCTACCTTATTGTGCACGCGGAAGTATAACAACATAGATTCGTTTTCACCGCATAAAACAAACGACAGCCATTAGGATAAACGACGTAAAAATCACTTATTCTTAATAAACAATATGTTATCGTGATAATGTGGGTAATGACCCTGGCGCGCGTCGGCTTAACTGGGGGCGCGGACTTCAGTCCGCATGGCGATCCAGGGTGCACAGTATGGTGTGTTGGTAGCCGAAATAGCCGACCAGCAACAGGCCATCGCTGTTAGTATCCTGGCGAAACCAGTAGCGAAACGGTTTTAGTGCATCGCTGGCTTCCGCATAGGCAAATTCGTCGCCCAGGATCACCCCATAGCGCGCCCCAAATCGCAGCCGTGCCGTTTCTACGTTCAAGTGAGCATACGGTTGCTTGTCCTCGTAGAAGCTGAACCGGCCATCAAAAAACACCTGCCCATCCAGTTTGTCGATCAACAGGCCACCGAAATGTCGTAGGTGTGGATCAAGCATGGGGGTGTTGTGGTAGCAGTTCCCGGAATACACGCTGGGGATCAAACCTACATCGAGCCCGGTGGCGGTCGTGAATCGATTCCAGATCTGTTGCTGTGCCAGCCCGCAAAAATCGCCGGTGCAAACGTTGGTTGGCAACCCTAGGGTGGAACCGATTGCGAAGCCGTGCGACACCACGAAGCCGATGACGCAAAGGATAAACAGGTTCTTCATTGTCACCCCTGCCGCGACGCGAAACCGTTTGTTACCGCGCAAAGCGGCGTGCTTGCCGATACCCACAAGCACGCTTAATGTAGTGCTACGGTGATAGGTCGGTCGGCAGACCATATTTTGTTCGCAGCCGCTCGTACTTGCCTGTCGCCACCGTTGCTGCAACCGCATGCTCAAGCGCGTGCCAGATATTGTCGCTACTTATCGGCACGCCGAAATCGACCTCGTGCAATGGTTGAAATGTGCCCTCCACCAGCCGCAGTCGCGCGTCGGGATCCTGGGTCACACCCACCGCGCTCACGGTCTGAACAAAATAGGCCACCGCGTGGCCGATGGAGGCCGGAACGTGGGTGTAACGTTGGTCGGGAAACGAGTGGATGTTCATTAGTGGTTGACCGGTATCGGCCAGATTCCTGTTAATCGCACGGGCGAAACGCTTGGCGGTCGATCCCGCCGTCACTGCGACGGTGCGACCGGCACCGGCGTCAACGTAGATGAACGATAGCAGGAAATACGGGATTCCGAGCGAGCCAGCCGAGCGTGAGGTTGGTTTCTTTCTGGTCTCGAGTTTTGCAATGCTGTCTTTCATCGCGGCGATTGAGCCATTGCGCGTGGCGAACTCGTTTGAGTGGTCGTGCACTTTATAGCTAGGCGTTTGTTTACAGTTGATGGTGAGCCCGCTGTAGCCAACAACGGCATGGCTCAGGCCGTGGACAGCGCGATCGAGTGCGCACGGCACTCTCAATTCTGCAGGGCCTGTCTGACCAAGCTCTGGAAATGGTGCACGCCATGCTCACTCGCGTCGGTACGCGCGGGGTCGACGATCAAGCGGCCCGGTTGATAGCCGCGGCTGTGGAGACCGCGCTGCACGCTTTCGCACAACGCGACATCCTCCGTGCGCACCGTTTCATGTAAATACTTTATTACCGCCGACTCTTCTTCTGTCGGGGTCGGGTCGGCGAAATACCATTCTATGTACTGAATAGAACGCTCGGGTTCCACTGGTACGATGTGAAACACATTGAGGTTACGGCCGGGGTAGACCTCGATTGCAAGATTGGGCCATAGATACCAGCCACTAAACTCTTGCGCGTGATTACTTGCAGCCGGGTCAAAGTCATAAGCGCCGCGTTCGGGCGGTTTTGCCCGACTACGATGACTGTGGTGGATATCATGCAAAGTGATCCGGTAGGAATCCATCTGTACCACCTTGGCGGCGAAATCGGGGTGCGACACCGGGCAGTGATAACACTCGCAATAGTTTTCGATAAGATTCTTCCAATTGGCCTTGATATCGTAGGCCCGGCGATGGGCCAGGGTTAGCCCATCGAGCTGGGGTGAGAAGCTCCTCAATTCTTCTTCTAGCCCACCGGTTTGACTCTTTAGCGTTGGCGCATCGGGGTCGAGGTTTACAAACAAGAAGTTGAGGAAGACTTCGATCTTTACCTGTTTGAGACAGTATTTCTCGGGTTGGAAACCCTTGACGTGTTCGCTGTTCCTGGCATAACGCAAGCGCCCCTCGATGTCGTAGGACCAGGCATGATAGGGGCAGGTGATTCTTTTGGTGTGGCCGCTACCCGACAATAGTTGGTGGGCCCGGTGCGAACACACGTTATAGAAGGCCCTGAGTATGCCGTCGTCACCGCGAATGACGATGATGCTTTGGTCATGGATATCTCTGGCGACATAGTCCCCAGGTGTGGCGACTTGTTCGGCATGGCCGACATACTGCCAAGTTCGGAAAAACACGGCCTCCTTCTCCCTCTCAAAGATCTCGCGGTCGTAATAATAGTGGGCGGGCAGCGTATAAGACTGCTCGGGGTCGGTGTGGAATCGATCTTCATCGGGAGCACAGCGGCCGGTAGGTGCGGTGATACTCATAATCTTCACTATTAGCGCAGCTTGATTCCCCAGATTCTAAACTGCCTACGTCGGGGGTACCAGCAAAGCCTATCAGTCGGCGGGGGTGGATCGAGCCTGCCGTCGCGTTACTTCTATTACGCCGGCGCTAACGATCAGGATAGTTCCTATGAGCTCACGCCCACCAAACGGCTCGTCTGTCAACAACGCGGCCGAAATAACCCCGACTACAACTTCACCCATAAGTAGTAATCCAACCCGGCCGGGACTAAGTCGGCTCGCTGCCCAAAGTAACACCAACATAGATGGAACAAGATAGGCAGCAACTAGTAAGAACAGCCATGGTGTCGCTGCCACCAACGACTCCGAGCTTGGTGTTGTGACGTCAATCGGTATTAGCACCCCCACCAGGGTAATCAACAACCCGCCAGCGAAGAATGCACTCGTCGATTCCCATGCGCTCGCGGTTTCACTGCGGTAAAGACGCAAAGAGCCGTAGGCCCGGCCGATTCCAGAGAGTAGGGCCATCCAGTCACCGATGTTACGCGGCAGCGGCAGTCCGCGATCGAAGCCAAGAATCACGAATAGGCCGGCGATACCTAATATAAGAGCCAGCAAACGTCTACGCGTAATTTTTTCACCAAGCATGATGCGACCAAGCAACGTACTCCACACCGGGGTGAGGTAAAACAACAGAATCGTATAAACGACTTCGGTTAACACGAGCGCGGTTGCATAAAGCGCAAATGCAGCGCCGGTGATCATTCCAGTCACTAGTAAGCTAGTGCCACCCGCGGCTAGCCGGCGCCGGCGCGCGATGATCACAGGGAACAGCAGCACTATTGCGGTTGCGAATACGGCAAGGGTGGCCCATGCACCACCGAGTCCGATCTCGTCCAGCAGCCGCATTGGTAGCCAGAATACTCCCCACGACATGCCGATCAGCGCCAGGACGACGCTAGGCAGCAAATCAGGGCGACGGTCGAACAGATGAAGCATGGACCCAATAATTCATTTGTTGTCTGGCGAACAATTATTTTCGATAAGGTTGGCGTCTTAGGTAAGCAATAACCGGCAGAGGTAAAACACACAAGTATGCCAATGCCAAGACCAGGGGCATGCCGTTGATGCCTACGAGCTCCATGGCGGCACCGCTAATTGGTGGGCCGATGATTGATCCGGCGGCGAACATGATGCTGAATACGGTCGCGGCCGCGGACAGTTCTGCGTTTTTGAATTGTTGCCCAAGCAATACCATGGGGACGGTGTAGAGTGCTACAAACGCGCCGCCAAAGAAGAACATAAAAATTGTGTTCCATGGCGTGTGCGCAATGAGTATCGGGAACAGCGCTGTGGCCACGAGTACGACCACGATAGCTAGCGCCATCAGTAGCATCCGATCCATGTGATCGGCAAGCCAGCCGATCGGTAGCTGCAACGCAATGCCACCTATCCCCATGATGGTGATCAGTATGATTGCGGTTTGCTCATCCAAGCCCGAGCCTATGCCATACAACGGCAAAAACGTAAGCAAAACCGTATCGGTCATAGAGAACACCAGGTACACCCACATCGTAATGGGTGCGAGCCACAGGTATTTCACCAGGCTTGCTGACGGATGACCTTCAAGTTTCGGTCCGTCTTTCAGCGTCATAAACAGCGGTATGATTGCAAGTAGCATAATTACCGCGGCCACAACGAAAGGTGTCCAGCCGGCACTACCGGTGGCGACCAAGATCAACGGCCCGAGCGAAAATCCCGCAGCGAGCGCCATGCAATAGATGGCGACCACGCGTCCTCGTGTGTGTTCCTCGGCCGAATGATTAATCCAGGCTTCGCCCGCAATCCAGAGAAGGCTCGCGGCTATGCCTAGTAAGAATCGTAACGGAAACCAGGCATAAAAATTCCTAAAGACGGGCAACAACAGCAACAGCCCGACCGATGACAATACTCCCCAGAACATAAGCCACGCTGGTCCCGAGGTGCGCATCAGTCGTGGCATGAACGGCGCTACTACCAACACCGACACAAACTGGGTGGCGGCACTAAGGCCGATAAGCGTACTATCAACGCCTTGTTCGGCGAGTATGAGTGAAAGTAGTGGTTGTGTAAGCCCGTGGATGAGGGCGGCGACGGCGAGTGATGTGGTCGCCGCCAGCATGTGGCGGCGCTGTTTAGAGCGTGTCAGCACGATCGCCGGTTGTATGTTTCGTGCTATATCAACTATCCGCCCACGTAGGGGGCGTGGGCAGTGAGACCGCCGTCGTGCACAAACAATTGACCGGTCGCAAACGATGATTCATCGGAAGCAAGCCAAAGTGCTAAATTGGCAATATCCGTAGGTTGGCCGACCCGACCGATGGGGTGTTGGGCGATAAGCAAACTTTCGGCGTTTTCCGCGTCTGACTGGCTGTCGAGATAGGCTTTCATCATTGCCGTTTTAATCCACCCCGGGCAGATCACGTTGCAACGAATGCCGTCCTTGCCGTGGTCAACTGCAATGGCGCGGCTGAGCGCATGTACCCCGCCTTTGGACGCACAATAGGCGACCAGGCCGGGATCGGCCTGAAACCCGTCGTAAGAACCGATATTGATGATGGCACCGCCGCCTTGTCGCCGCATCGGCGGGATCGCCGACTTGCAACAAAGAAACACGCCTTTGAGATTGATAGACATCAGCCAGTCCCACTCTTCCTCGCTCGTGTCTTCGATGCCCTTTTCGATCTCCACCCCGGCATTATTGACCAATATATCCAATCGACCGAACCGGTTTATCGTGAAGTCGACCAGCGCTGCCACGTCACTACCTTTAGAAACATCCGCGGAATGACTAATGATATTGGCGTGGTTGAGCGGCGGGTCAGGTTCGTCGCGGGCTGCCACCACCACCCGTGCCCCTTCTAGGGCAAAGCGTTCGGCGATAGCACGGCCGATACCACGTGTGCCGCCGGTCACGATTGCGGTCTTATCGTCTAGCCTGCCCATATTCGAAGGTGTACCCGTCCCAAGCCAAAGCTTCCGTCACAACGCTCTACGCTTATCTACCTGGTCAATCGTCGTCGCTTTGATCCGGGCCAACGCGGTGCCGGTCTTCAATCCCTCGAGCACTGTTTCCTCCGTCGTGCGCGGCGAAATCGTTTTGTCATAATCCTAACCTTTGGCCGTAGGGTGCCGATTGTCGACGTATTCTCGCATGACTGCGGCTAACCAGAAAATCCCTATCCGCCGGCACTATCAGACCATGTCGCGGCGTACGTTACGATCCCAGTTACGTTCGAATACGCGATGTTCTTTTTCGAATGCCTCGAGCTTGGCGCGGATAAAAAAGGTCTCGCGATCGGCCCACATCTCGGTGCGGGTCTCAATACGCACTTGCCAATCGTCCCTGGACAGCGCTTCGGTCCAACGAATTTCGGCATGGGCACTCAAGGGGTCATCCGGCTTAATACGGTATACCTCCGATGCGAATTCGGAGGTCGTCAGCCCATGGGGTGAGATACGGTATTCGCCGGAATCGTCAACCACACGTGTTATTGTTTCACCGCTTGTCGAATCGCGTTCGACTGTGCGTCGGTTCGACTTCCCTCGGAGCACTTCGCTCACCATCGCTGGCGCTGCTTCAGGTGGGTCAAAGGGTCGTAGTGACTCCTCACGCGGCGGGCGCACCGGCAGTTCAAGTTTGCTCTGCCCTGTGTATAGGTTTAGGGTCACCGGTTCCGGCGACGGCCAAATCATCGGCCAGTATGCGGTTGATATCGCTACTCGAATACAATGGTTCGGTGGAAACGCATAGGCAATGTCGTCGAGCTGGACGCGCACCCGGTAACGGTTCCCGGGCTCAAGCGGCGTAGGGCTCGCATGACTCTCACGGTGCGTGAGATTGAGAATGCCATAAGTAACGCGGGCGGAATCTCCCTGCGGCCAAACGTCGCACAAGCGCACGGCGACAAACGCACACGGACGATCGACCGATAACTCCAACGTAACGATCGGTGCGCCAAAGATTTCTAAACGCTGGTTTAAGGGCGGCGTGTCGAAAACCAGTGACGCCGCATCATCTTCACGCTGATCTGTGGGCCCTTCCGGCCCCTGCCACATGGCGCAGTATTCGCCGCCGGCGGCACCGGTATCTTGGGGCGAACAAACCGTTAATACTTCTTCAGGTTCGGCATCCGCCTCGAGGCGGCCGTGGTTCATGGCGAGTGTTTTGGTCTTGATTTTTGACGAGGGCCAATTTGATTCCGCGATCCAACGCCCGTCACGATGTTCGTGACTCGCTGCGGGTAGCGCACTTTCCAACAGGTACGCGCGGTACAGGGGTTCGTTCATGATGCCGGTGTCGATACCTTTAAGCCATTGATCCCACCAACGTAGCGATTCTTGTAGAAATCCTATAGTTGGACGCGGAACGGCGAGATGTGGGTATTTATGAATCCAGGGCCCGGTCAAACCGCGTATCGGTGCCGGGACAGCAGAAAGCAGGCGCGGGACGGCATTTGAGTAGGCATCGGCCCAACCACCGACAGCGAGCACGGCCGCGTTAATCGCATTGAAATCCTCACACACCGAACCGTGTCGCCAATAACTATCACGGTGTTGATGATTTAACCAATTTTCGATTAACAGCGGTGTGTTCTCGAGGCGATGCATCCACATGTCACGCCAGCGATCACCAAGCAAGGCGGGGTCCGGCGGGCGCGAAGAGTAGGCAAACATGGTGCAGGCCCAGCCGAGATTCTCGATCAATAGTGCACCACCCTTGTAGTGGATGTCGTCAGCATAGCGATCGTCGGTGGAGCACACGGTAATGATTGCCTTGAGGGCAGGCGGTCGCCGCGCCGCCACTTGCAAGGCATTGAACCCACCCCAAGAAATACCCATCATGCCGACATTACCGTCACACCAAGGTTGGGCGGCTATCCAGGCGATGACTTCGAGTGCATCGTCTTGTTCTTGTTGTAGATATTCATCCCACATCAAGCCTTCGGACTCGCCGTTGCCGCGGATGTCGACGCGCACACAGGCGTAGCCGTATCCGGCGAAGTACACGTGGTTATGCGCATCACGGGCGGCCGTGCCGTCACGTTTTCGGTAGGGGAGATACTCAAGGATGGCCGGTACCGGGCGATCGACGGCATCGGTCGGCAGCCATATGCGTGCCGCCAGTCGCGTGCCGTCACTAAGCGGAATCCAGGTGTTTTCTATCTCCTTGCCTGGACGCGGGAAGTCGCAGATGACCCTTAGTTCAGACATGCCGTTCTACGTTAGCGCAGAACCTATCCAATTACATTGATGTCTTTGATGGAGTCTATGATTATGTCCGCGTGGGCAGCCAAGGTGGCACTGTCGCTAACACCTGTCAACACACCGACTCGACAGCCGACTTCAGCTCGCGTTCCCATGATCATATCGGCAACCGTATCACCAACTACCATCATACGTGTGGGCTCTACACCAAGCTTTGCCTTGAGATGCCAGATTGCATCTGGCTCAGGTTTGGTAAGCATCTGATCGTTGCCACAGACAACGGCATTGACGTGTTCCGAAATGCCAAGCAGGGGCAGTGTTGCTTCCGTGGCGGCGCGATCGTCCGTCGTCACGATGGCTACTTGAACGCCTGCCTGGATCAGCTGGCGGCAGAGCTTGGCGACATCACCCAGGGGCTGGATCAGGTCGGCGGTGGGGATGGCGTCCATCCCTAGGGCAAAGGAGTCACGAACGTGTTTCTCGGCGTCATCCCAACTAAAACCATGTTGATATAATACAGTGGTGGCGATGGTTTTGATCTTGCTAATCGGCGCGGTCGCGAGCGGGCCGTCACTGGCGGCGCGCTCGGTCTGCGTGTCGTAGCCGAGGCTTTTATATAGTTGCGCGCCTAGTTCATGGCTGCCCTCGACCTGCTGCATCAATGCATCGACACAGCGCTGAGCCTTCTGCCCCCAGAGGTGATAGAAGTCGATTAGCGTACCGTCTTTGTCAAACGCAACTAGATCGACGTCGAAAGGCGTCTCATTCAGCGATAGTTTGGCCATATCGATAATTCTTTGACTGGCGGCGTGACGCACAGACAAATGTTACCTGCCCGATGTCGTGGCGAGAGCGGTCTTGTTGTTCCATGAATTGCTTTAGTTCACCCTGTTGATCCAGTTTCCGCAGTTTAGCCAGCGCCTCTTGTAGCTCCGGCTCGGTCGCCATTGCCCAGAGCGAATCACCGTCGCGCCAGGGCTTGTCTAGGGGACCGCGAGCATCAAAGTATGCCTCACCCTGAATGACTGCATCGACCGGTACGTACCGTGCGATGGGTGAAAAGCTGCACTCTTCAAGCAATCTCTCGAGTTCATCGAGTGGCACGTGCTTTTTGCAAATCTTTTCTACCGCCTCGGGCAGAAGCGTATAAGGCCAGAAGCCATCTCGTAGCTGTGTATGCGAGCAAGTGTTTATAATGAGTCGACCATCGGGTCGTAACAGGCGGGAGAATTCCTTTAGAACTCGACGATAAGCAGGGTACCCAGCTACATCACTGTCAGGCAGATGATGGAGTACCTGGTTTATCATAATCCCGTCGAAGCTGGCATTTTCAAACGGTAATTCATCAATGGCAGCGCGATGAAATCGAATAAGGCCTTCGATGTGAGGGTTACACAGCTTTTCAGAGGCGATATCGAGCATGCCAGGGTTAATGTCAACTGCGTCAATATGCGCCACATGCGGTAGCACTGCTTGTGAGTAAGCACCGGTTCCGCAACCGGCATCTAACAGCTTCATTTTCGCCAGCGGCATTGACGCGCGGGCCAAGCAGCCGAGAATGATCTCAACCCCGATTGGCACCCGGGTTATATCGTAGCTCTTAGAGGTCTCGCTATAGTTTTCGTAGGTGCTCATGCAGGCGGACCTAGCTCGTTTTAGGTTGCAGATGCTCTACTACTATACCGCAGCCGGCAACTTTCAGCTTGATGTCGGACTATGGCGGGCTGAAACTAGCAGGTTGCTGAAAAACAGCAACCTGCGTGCAGTACACGGAGGTACTGCCATTTCTCAATCAGGTCAGCGATTGAGAAATGGAGAAAACGGGAAACTGTGTTTTCCGTTTTCGAGTTGAAAAAGATCCACGGGCGAAGCGGGCCAAGACAAAGGTCCGGTGGACCTTTGTCCCGCTGAGCGGATTCGCCACGGATGGCGAACCCCGGGCTTGCAAGCGCAGCCGGATTGCGAAGCGCAGCAAGGACTTTTTCAGCATCTTTCTAGTCACACACTCAAACCAGGTGCCGTCATGGAAAATGTTATTCAACCCCCCGGGCCGATATTGCATGAAGAGACCATACCACCGGGCCGTCCATACGCCAGCGTCATAAAACGTCAACAAGTGTTGCGCATCGTAGACCTGGAAGGTCAGCAGGGCGTCGATTTTCTGTGTTACAACGCTAAGCGCCCCGAAGAACGTTATCATGCGCCGAATACGCTTAAGGCAGCGAAGACACTGCGTATGGGCAAGGGCCACACATTATATTCTGATGAAGCCCGCGCGCTTTTTACCATTGTTGAAGATACTCATGGTGGACACGACACCATCGGCGGTTGTTGTAGTGCGCCGAGTAATGCCATGCTTTACGGTGTCAAGGATTGCCCCGGTTGTCGCGAGAACTTTCTGGAGGCAATGGCACCATTCGGGCTCGACCGGCGGGATATTGTGCCGAATGTGAACTTCTTTTGTAATGTGCCGGTGTTTGAAAACGGAGCGTTGGCAGAAACGGTGTTTCTCCCGAGTCGCTCCCGAGCGGGCAGTTTTGTTGATCTGCGGGCCGATATGGATGCGCTCGCGGTCATTTCTAATTGTCCGCAACTCAATAACCCTTGCAACAGTGGCAAACCCACCGTCATCAAGGTCTTCATCTGGCAACGCGAATGACCTGCCTAGCGCTCAGTCGGCGCTTACGTCCGACGTTGGCGCCTCTCGATACGGAATGCGCGCTCGCCGATCGGCATCGTCCATAGTTTCGTGGTTGCGGGTGTACTGCTTGGTGGTACGCGTGCCGAGGACTCAAAGAAGCTCATTTTGTACCACATACCGCGTTCACCGAGCATGTCACCATGATCGGCGGTGATGATAATGATCGTGTTGTCTGCAAACTGGGCGGCCCTTAGCGCCGCAAGCACTTTGCCCACTTGATCGTCTATATAGGAGATCATCCCATAATAGGCGTGGCGAGCATTGCGCACATGTTCTTGGGTAATGCGGTACTGATTGATACCACAAAGCTCAAGCAGGCGTCGGCTATGTGGGTCCTGGCGATCGAGAGGGATGGGATCCACCGACGGCAGATCGATTGCGGCATGATCGTAGTGATCCCAGTAGGCTTGCGTAGTCATGTAGGGGTCGTGAGGCTGTGTAAACGACAAGGTCAAGAAAAACGGTCGGCCATCACGCTTGCGGCCTAAGTCATAAATCTTCTGGACGCCTTGAAAGGCAACCTCGTCGTCAAAATCGAGCTGGCTAGTGCGCGCGTAGATACCGGCCTCTACCACGCTCAACATGTTGTGATACCAGGAATACCGATGCGCAGGGTCGTCCCAATTGGGGGTCCAGCCGAAGTCAGCGGGATAGATATCCGTCGTGAGCCGCTCCTCATATCCATGCAATTGATCGGCGCCAACGAAATGCATCTTGCCGCCTAGGCACGTGTGATAACCCATTGCACGAAGGTAGTGGGCCAGGGTGGGTATGGACGAGGGGAATTCGGCGGCGTTATCGTAGGCGCCGATGCGAGAGGGCAGTTGCCCAGACAACATCGAAAAACGGGATGGCGCACACAACGGAAAGTTGCAATAGGCGCTATCGAATACCACACCGTCAGCGGCAAGGGCCTCGATGTTTGGCGCCTTCACGAGTTCATGGCCGTAAACAGGTAGCGCGGACGCCGCCATCTGATCGGCCATTATTAGAAGCAGGTTGGGGGCTGGGTCGGCCATGGGCGTTGTCCTCGTTCTTGCCACACCATCGGCATATGTGCTGGGTATGCTATTCCATTGAGCTGTGCTTGGGTATAGGTGACCCAGAACGATGGCGCTTGCCTACGTCGGCATCTCAGATTACTTTACCGGCACCGGCGTCAATGTAGATGAACGATAGCAGGAAATACGGGATTCCTAGCGAGCCAGCCGAGCGCGAGGTTGGTTTCTTGCTGGTCTCGAGTTTTTCGATGCTGCCTTTTATCGCGGCGATCGAGCCATTGCGCGTGGCGAACCGTTTAAGTGGCCGTTCACTCTATAGCTGGCGTTTGTTTACAGTTGATGGTGAACCAGCTATAGCCAACAACGGCATGGCTCAGGTCGTGGACGGTGCGATCGACCGCGCGCCGCGCTTACCTATTGTAATCGTGTGTGGTCCCTACGAACCGAGTCTGTACCAGGATGAAAAGGTTTTCGGTTGGCTGCGCTTTCTCGCCCGCAATGGCACGCAGTTGGGTGCCGTGGACACGGGGAGCTACGTTCTGGCCAGGGCCGGATTGCTGAACGGCTATCGTTGTACGATTCACTGGGAGAATCTTCCCGGCTTCGCGCAAGAGTTTCCTGATATTGAAGTCTCAAGCGCTCTATTTGAGATTGATCGCGATCGCATGACCTGTGCCGGCGGTACCGCCGCCCTCGACATGATGTTGCATTTGATCGCGGAGCATCATGACCATCGACTCGCCACTGCTGTTGCCGAAGCTTTTATCCAGGACATTATTCGTCACCCGGATGAACCGCAGCGTATGAACCTGCGGTCGCGCACGGGGGTTAGTCACCCAAAACTATTAGGCTGTATAACCCTGATGGAGGCGAATCTGGAGCAACCGCTTTTGCATAACGAATTAGCCTCAGCCGTTGGCCTCTCTAAACGCCAGATGGAGCGGTTGTTCAGTCGTTACCTTGATACCACGCCGTCGCGTTACTACATGGATTTGCGACTCAAGATGGCACGTCGCTTGCTTGAACAGACGAGTCTCCCGATTCTGGAGGTCGCGCTTGCGTGTGGATTCTCGTCACCTGGCCATTTCAGCCATCGATACCGAGCCCTGTTCGGGGTTTCCCCGCGCCAGGAGCGAAGCACAGGCTAACTGACTGTGCAGGGTCCCAAGGTAGGGGGCGCCATACTGACACGATTGTCGGTCGGATCTGCTAGCAAGCGATAGCCAACTCAGGCACCATATGTGCCTCGATAAGGTGAGACCGAAGGACTTATGAGCGATTCACAAGCAAAGAGCAAACGCATGGGCGGGCGCGCGGCGAAACGTGCACTTAGGGCTGCACCGACACCGGAAGAAAAAAGGGCAGTTCGTCCCGGTATGCGGGGTGGGCGCTATATGCCACTGACGGAGAGTCAGATCAGCCGCATTCATGAAGCAGTGCTAGACGTACTCGAGAACATCGGTCTATCACAGGCAATTCCATCTTGCATTGAATTGGTCAAAAAGGCTGGCGCTACGCTGACTAGCGAAGGTCGTTTATTGTTTTCGCGCTCGTTGATTGAAGACACGGTGGCCAACGCCGGGCGCAATTTCGTCTTGCACGCACAGGATCCCAAGCATGACATGGAGCTCACAGACACCAAGATTTACTTTGGCACGGCGGGTGCAACGGTCAATATAGTGGACTGGGAGACACGCGAGTACCGTGACTCGACAATAGCGGATCTTTACAATGTTGCCCGACTGGTCGATAGGATGGATCACATCCACTATTATCAACGATCGATGGTGGCACGCGATCTGACCGATCCTCGGGAGATGGACTTTAATACGTGCTACGCGTGTGTGTCGGGTACTAGTAAACATGTCGGCACCAGTTTCGTTCTACCCGAGCACCTCGAAGAAACGGTGCAGATGCTACATATCGTCGCC
>LXTK01000200.1 GCA_001643475.1 Proteobacteria bacterium SPGG2
GTCTTGAGTCCGATCGCCTCATCGCCTGATGCCTCCCTGCTCAGATTCCATAACTCGCGAATCTTGGCCAACGGGTAGCGAAGCTGCGGCGACTCCTGGGGTGTCAGCGGTAGCCCGGCCTGCGAGAAAATCGGCTCTGGGTCAACGCCGAGAAAGCCATTTGTGATTCCAGTATCCACAGCTAGTGATGCCGCTGAGGCGATTGCGAAGTTACCCGAAGCCGGGCTCACCAAAAGCGGATCAATAATAGCGTTATTGTTCTTTTCATGGCTGTATCCTTTCATGAACCGATGATATTGCCGAATGGTAGTAGGCTTGCCGTTCTTCACGGATGCTGCTTGTTTCACTTGTTTGCACTTGACATCGGGTCATCGCGCATCAAGGCACTCCTGGCGAAATGGGATGGTCAGGTCATCGACGTGCGGAGCGTGAAGACGCCGCTWSRGGTCGGGGTCGCCGGMGCCCCACCTGATACCGGGAGCAAGCCTCCACTCCGAGCTACAACTCTTGGTACGCGCCGGACTCACCCCGATGGAAGCGCTCATGGCGGCCACATCGGGGAACGCCGCGGTGCTGGAAGCCGATTCACTCGGGATTCTCATGCCGGGCCGGGTAGCGGACCTTCTCATCCTCACGGCGGACCCGCTGCAGGACATCCGGAATACCCGGGCCATTGAAAGCGTGATGGTGCGTGGGGAGCTCCTCCTGGCTGAGAGTGTCCAGGCGGGGTGGTCCAGCCAGTGAAATAATCCTTGATGAAAAGTTTACCGTCGCGCCACTACCTAGCCCACAATATTATGATGTAGGTCGCGCTTTCGATCAGGGTGTGATGCCGGTCACAGCCGGTCCTTGTCTTGAATACCGATGGCCAGAAGGCCGATGCCGATTTGCAAGGGGCTTTCGGCGAAGCCGGTGAGAATTGAGGCCAGGCCGATGCCAAAGAAGAAAATCACCATCATGCCGGCGCGGCTCCAGCGGTCGCCAAGCCAACCCGCCGGTAACGCGCCAACCCCGAACAGGATATTGCCAATGGTCATTAGTGCCAATAACTCACCGTAGCTCATGCTGAATTCTTGCTCCAATACCAGCACGACGGTCGGATAGAGCAACATAAACAAATGCGAAAAACTATGGCCAACGTTGGAGAACGCAAGTGCTAGGCGTTCAGAACCTGGCGTTGGCCCTGGAGCAAACGATTGCATATACTCGACTCCAAGCGGAAGAGCAGGCATGGTGCCACGGTGGCGTCACTGTCACAACCAGGGTGATCTTTCGCACCACGTTATGGGTATGATCAAGCCTATCGCAGCAACTAAAAAAATTAACGGATGACACTTGCGGATTTTCCTCGGGCCCGATTAGCACATACTCCAACACCGTTTGAGCCGCTACCGAATATCACACGGCAACTCGGTGGGCCACGCGTGCTCATCAAGCGGGACGATTGCACCGGACTCGCGATGGGTGGTAACAAAGCGCGGCACCTTGAGTTCTATTTTGGCGAAGCCATCGCCAAGAACGCGGATACCGTGCTCATCACCGGTGCGGTGCAGTCGAACTTCCTTCGCATGACGGCAGCCGCCGCTGCAAAATTAGGGCTTCGTTGCGAGATCCAATATGAGGACCGTGTTTCCAATATGAAAGCCGAATACCATAGCTCAGGTAACGTGCTACTGAATCACCTATTTGGTTGCAAAATTCATACGTTTCCCGGGGGCAAGGATGAGCAAGCCGCGGATACGGCATTAGAAGACCTTGCCGATCGGGTACGGGCCGATGGCGGCAAACCTTATATCATACATCTGAGTCAGCAACATCCACCCATTGGTGCGTTGGGTTACGTCGATGCAGCACGTGAAATCCTGGAACAAGCCGCACAAACGGGAACAGAAATCGATTTAGTCGTAATACCGTCCGGCAGCGCGCTAACCCACGTCGGCACCTTGGTCGGGCTGAGGTTGCTCGGAAGCACACTTCCAGTTCTAGGAATTTGCGTGCGGCGTGATCAGAAACAACAAGCAGAGAGAGTCTTGCGTCGCGCTGACGAGACGGCCGAACTCCTTGGTAAACCCGGGATCATTAAATCGGATGACGTGTGGGTCAGCGATTGTGTGCTTGCCCCCGGTTATGGCCAAGTAAATGAGCAAACTACAGAGGCGATACTACTGGCAGCCCGTAGTGAAGGCTTATTACTCGACCCCGTCTATTCCGGTAAGACATTGGCCGGTCTGATATCGCTGACGCGCGACGGCACCATCAAACCGGATTGGAATGTGCTGTTTGTACACACCGGCGGTATACCCGCCCTGTTTGGTTACCAAAGTCTACTTGCTCCCAACTCATCGTAGATTTGCTATCGCTTACCACGATTGACCAGCTCCTGATAAAGCGCTTCGGGGATGGCAACACCTTTTTGCTGTGAGTTCATCCGGCACAACTGGCGTCGCGTACCAGGTAGACGTGCACCATCTTGCGCAAGTATTGCCACGAATAGCTCTTCGATTCGCGCCGAGAAACGTGCGCCGGCAAAGACGACGGGATCGATGATGATAAATGACTGGCCAACGCGAGGCGGCGCGCCTTCGGCACTAAAAAACGAACTCGCCTCATAAGCAAAACTTGCACCGGCCAAACCAGCTGTAAGAATCTCGACCATAAGCGCAAGCGCGGCACCCTTGTCTTCGCCTATGGGAACCATAGTGCCAGCCAATGCGGCCGTGGCGTTTGTCGTCGAACGTCCCTGTGAGTCCAGCGCCCAACCGCTGGGTATAGATTTGCCCTGCTTCTCCGCCAACATCACTTTGCCGCGTGCCACGCGACTCAACGATAAGTCGATCACCAAAGGTAGGGTGTCTGCCCGTGGACACGCAAACGCGATCGGGTTAGTCCCAAAGGTGCCTTTAGAGCCACCCCAGGGTGCCATGGCTGAAGGCGTATTGGTGAAACCGAGCGCAATATAACCATGCGTCGCTACCTGTTCGACGTGATAGCCGCAGGCGCCCGCGTGATGAGAGTTGGTGACAGTAACCGCAACAACCCCGGTATCCTTAATCAAATCAATGGCCCGGGCTAGCCCCATTTTTATGGCCGGGAATGCAAACCCGCATTTGGCATCAACCGCTATCGAGGCGCGCGCGGTCATTTGCAAACCCGGGGTGACATTACCATCGACCTTACCGCTTAGGACCTGATCCGCATAAAACGGTATTCGAGAAACACCATGTGAAGATAGGCCATCGGCATCCGCTGCCACTAGGGCCGCCGCAACAATGCGCGCATTCTCGGAAGAGGTGTTGACGGCGACCAGTGCGTGTGTCGCAAGATCGAACAGTCCTTCTAGGCTAACGGTAGTGGTCACTAGCCTCGCGCCAGCACCCAGCGAACACCGGCTGCAACTGTTAAACTGATGCGCGCGTTCGATTCCCCGGTCACACCGGCGATGTGTGGAGTAAGTATTAAGTTGGACACATCCTTAAAGCGTGCAGTCGCAGGTGGTGCTGCGGTTTCGAACACATCTAACATCACGCCGCCGAGCGCGCCGGATCGCGACAACTCGACAAGCGCGCGTTCGTCCACAACACCGCCCGGGCGGCATTGATCAGCATCGCTCCCGGCTTTAACGCTCGAAGAGCGGCACCATCAGTGAGATTTTGTGTCTGGTCCGTCAGTGGGGTATGAATACTGACAACATCGCTCTGTCTTAAAGAGGTATTGCAGATCATATGGCGAGACACCCGTTTGCATACAGACCTCGTCATCTCGTTCGATGAGAGGATGATTGGCGATTACTCGCATACCCAGTGAAATAGCCCGTACCGCAACTTCGTGGCCAATGGCGCCGAACCCGACAACATCCAGCGCTTTGCCCTTGACTTCGCGACCCATCAAACAGGTTCGTGGCCAATCGCCTGCGAGCACCTCATTCGTGGCGAAGTAAGCGCCGCCACACATTAGCATCAAAATACCGCTGATCACGTATTCGGCCACCGATACCACATTGGCGAGGTTAGCCCGCACGACCTCGATGCCACGCTGTTCGCACGCGGCTAGGTCAATATTATCGAGTCCCACACCCGGTCGACCGATAACTTTGAGGTGAGTCCCCGCCTCAAGTACGGACCCCATACTTGGGTACGGCTACGCACACTAAGTGCCGGCGTCGTGCGCACCGCTTGCTCCAAGCTCGCGCGCGCTTCCACCAGATCTGGGTCATACAGCACATCGTAATCGGCGGTCAGTGCCGCCACCGCTTCATCCATGAATTCGGCGGTGACGATGTCCGGCATTGGCCTCTAGGTGACGACGGTCTGGCCAGGCTGGACACGCGTGAAATGTACCGGTCGATTATTGACCACCAAGTCCTCAGACTCGAGAACGGTATGCGTAAAAGTAGATGTCGATAGATCTCCAGTTTCTGGGAAGTCCGACCGATAATGCGCACCGCGGGAGTTTTGGCGCGCGATCGCGGCAGTTGTGATCGCGCGGCTGACTAGCACTAGGTTTTTGAGGTCGAGCCAATCGTGCCACGCTAGGTTTAATGCGAGTGTACTTCCCACGACACCGGTGTTATCGAGTTCACGATCAAGTTCACATAGTACCGTTTCGGCGTGTCGCAAGCCCTGCGCTTCGCGCACGATTCCCACCTCGTCCCACGTAATGTCATACAGACGTTCGCGAAGCGTATTCAGGTCACCGGGCGTACGATTTAGGGGCCGCCGGCAGCGTTGCATCGAGGCCATGATTACATCCTCATCCGCCGGCTGAAACACCCCAGAATCGGCTACCCACTGGGCCATGGTGCGGCCGGCGATACTGCCAAATACGGTAGCGTTGGCAACGCCATTGCCCCCCAGCCGGTTAGCGCCATGAACACCGCCGGTATCTTCACCGGCTGCAAACATGCCCGATAAAGTGGTTGAGCAATCGGCGTTGACCAACACGCCTCCCATCATATAGTGGGCAGTGGGAATAACTTCTACCCGACCCCCGGCCAGATCAAAACCACAATCCTCGCAGCGCTCGACCATACCCTTGAACATCTTTCGCACGTCATCGGATCCAAGGTGGCTCATCTGCAGAAAAAGACCACCCAGGGGAGAGGTGTTACCGGCACGGATTTCTTCGTACATAGCGCGACTGACGATATCGCGCGTGGCGCGTTCGCCGCGCGGATCGTACTTTTGCATAAAACGCTCGCCATTCCCGTCCAACAAGTAGCCGCCAGCCCCGCGTAGACCCTCCTCCAGCACAGTGCCCGTCATTCGCGTGTCGGGACCCGCGAGTAGTCCAGTGGGATGGAATTGAACCATTTCTAGGTCACGCAACCCGAGACCCGCGTGCAGTGCCATTGCCAGACCGTCGCAACTCTTATCCGCAGACGGCGTGTTGTATTTGTACATGGTAGGACCGCCGCCGGTCGCGAGCAGCACTGCTTTCGCCTGCATGAAGACAAACTCGCCGGTGCGCATATCTATCAACAGCACACCGGCAACGAATTCACCGCTGGGATCCTTTATGATCTCCACCGCCCGGTAATCTTCGAGACGGTTGATGTCGCGCACCCACAGTTGTTCGGCCAAGCGATTGACAATCTCGATACCCGTGAGGTCGCCCTTATGCACGGTACGATCGAAGGTTTGGCCAGCAAACGCCTTCTGATGTACCGTGCCATCGGCGTTGCGATCAAAAAAACAACCGAATTCGTTCTCAAGCTCACGGATACAAGTCTGCGCACCAGTCACGAGCTGCCAAGCAAGTTCCTGGTCATTCAGCCACTTGCCACCCTCAACGGTATCCATGAAGTGACGCTCAACCGAATCCCCTTGCGCAAGTGCCACGTTATAGCCACCCTGCACCATGCGCGTACAACCACATTTACCGAGCAGTCCCTTGACGACGATGGTGACCGAGAGTTGTGGTGCGTTTTTGTTGGCGTGTAGCGCCGCTAACAAGCCGGCACCGCCACTACCGAGGATTAGTATATCTGTGCGGAGCCGCTTCAAGATTTAACACCGAGCACAGACAAGGCCTGGGCTCGGCGTTCGGCAACGGTAGCTTGTACGGTCTCATAAAGGCTGCCGCCGTGTGAATCCATGCCCACCAGCAATGGGCCAAAGTCGCGCACCCTGAATTTCCAAAGACTTTCCGGGTTGAGGTCATCTAGATCCACATCTTCGATTGCTTCTATCCACGTAGTTTCCAGCGCTGCCGTACCACCAATGATCGCCAGATAAACACCACCAAGCTCGACGAACGCCGCTTTCGATTGCGCCATGAGGCCACCCTTGCCGATGATGATGCGTACGCCGTGTTGTTCCATAAGCGGTCGCGTAAATCGTTCCATGCGAGCACTGGTCGTCGTACCGATACAGATCGGCGCGTAACCGGCGGGAAATTTAGTCTTATCCTCTACTTTCCTTACGTTAGGTGCAGTGTGAATGACCGCATGATCGTTCAAATTAAAACGAGTTTTGCGGCCGCGATCGAACATCTCGATTTGCGTGGCATCGCGGATCCCAAAGAGTGTGCCATTCAAGGAAACGGTGTCACCGATACGCAGGCTACGAACTTGGTCTTCGCTAATAGGCATATCAAAATCGTAGTGCGCCATCGCTAGAACCCGTACTCAACCGCGCTTGGGGTAAATGTTGCCGTCGCCCTACGCGCCGAGTGGCATTGAATATTCACGGCAACGGGATTCATGGTGATATGGGTAGCGGCCGTCTCGACGTGAACCGCGAAGGCGGTCGAATCTCCGCCCAAACCTTGCGGGCCGATGCCGAGGCTATTCACGGCGGCGGTCAACTCACACTCTAGCTTGGCACCTGCTTCATCGTCACAAACACTACCGAGCGGGCGCGTCGCCGCGATCTTTGCCAAATGGACACACAAATCAGCCGTACCACCAACACCCACCCCGACAATTGTCGGTGGGCAGACTTTACCGCCGGCCTCGATAACTTTGTCCACAACGAATGTCTTAATGCCATCGACACCTTCGGCCGGGACACACATCTTGAGGAACGAACCATTCTCTGAGCCACTACCCTTTGGGATCATTTCGATACGAAGGACTTCCCGTTCGTCGGAGAAATCAATATTTATAACTGGAATCCTGCGACCGGTATTGGTGTGATCGTTGGCGCGGGTAATGGGATGAACTACCGATGAGCGCAGCGGATACTCGTGGGTCGCCGCCGCACAAGCGCGCACAATCGCTTCCTTTAGTTTGTGGCCATCAACCTGCACATCAGGGCCTATGGTGACGTTATAGATGGGAATGCCGGTATCTTGGCAAAGTAGGTTGTCGGTAGACTCGGCCACCTTAATGTTCTGGATCATGGTGCCGAGTATGGCCTTACCAGTAGCGTCCGTCTCCGCGGCATCGAGCCTGGCAAACCCTTGCTTGATGTCGTCCGGTAACACCTTGAGAGCGCGTATATAAAGCTCCTTGCAAACGTCCTCGACGATCTTTGGGTTAATCTTCATGCCAGCAACAACTATACACCTAAAATACCACCAGCGACGCGCCGGACAGGAACAACAACCCCAGTATGATCCGGCGGAACTGCTGTTCATCGATCCGGCGGTAAAGCTTTAGTCCCAACCAAGTCCCGAGGATCACTGCCGGTAGGCACCATAGCCACCTCGTCAGCAGCGACCGATCAAGCATACTCGAGCCAGCTAGCCATCCTAGGCCCATCCCGTGCATGACGAAGATAAACGGCTGGTAGACACCACGTTGGACATCCTTGCGCCAACCGCGCATGTTGGCCCAAAGCGTTGGTACTACGCCGCTCAAGCCAGCAAATCCGCCGAGCACGCCACCAACCAGCCCCACCGCACCGTCAACTGATCGACTCGTGTCCATACGCTTAACATGGGGGCGTATAAACGCAAACAAACTGTAAGCCAAAAGAAACGCACCGATGACCAGACGGAACGGTTTAGGCTCGGCGTAGCTGAGCATCCAGGTGCCGATCGGAACGCCGATGGCGCCGCCGACAATGAACGGCCAGAGCAGGCTGAGCTCAATGTGCTTGCGTAGGTAGGCGAGAGAAAGCAGGTGAATCACCATGCCGGTGGCCATGATTAATGGTACTGCTTGTACTGGTGGCAATACATGTAACCACACGGCAGCCGCGATTAGCGCGTCGGCAAATCCAGCCAGACCTACCCCGAACGCGGCCAGAAATGCACCCGCGATTACAATAATAAGCTCAAGTGACATTTAGTAAGAACAGCAAACCCACCGCCAGACTTACACCACCCGCGACGGCAATCCAGGTCTTCGGTCTTGCCGGCCACGGTAGAAAGTCCAACGCCAATAACCGCAAGCCACCTGTCATGTGGGCCGCTAGCAGCACTACTAGACCCACTTCGGCTGCCTTCACCAGTGGTTGCTCGGTCCATTTGAGAAACACATCCAACGCCGCCTCGCCCTCGATAGCCAGTGCCAGGATCCAGAAATGAATCGGTAGAAACACGGCTAGTAAGAAACCCGATACGCGATGGACAACAAACGCCCAATAATTCGGGTGATTGCGCGACCGCCACCCCGCCATCACGTCGCTCCGTATGAAAACAAGACAAAAGCGGCGCGCCAGCCGAGCGCAGCCATAACTACGCCGAACAGAACAATCAGCCCGTCGAGGAATACACCGCGCAAAGCCGTCGATTCAGAGAGTACTGTACGTAGGCCTAGTGCGCCGTGGACCGCAGCGGCAAAAACAAACACGACATAAAACAAGAGCCAGCCGATATTTCCTTGTACGCGCTCAATGATCTCGATCGCGTTTAGGCCCCCGCGTACCGCGTAAACGATGGTAACGATGTGTACGATGACCGCCGGCGCTAACACCGCGGCGGTTGCCCGTTGGGCTATCCACATATGCACTTCGGTGCGTGTGCTCATAGCTGTCCTCTTAGGGCCGCTAGTGCAGTTAGGCGCTTTAAACCGGCGATTGCTGCCGTAGGATTCAGTCGCTTTGGGCACCATTGCACACAACTCTGATGTGAGTGGCAGGCGTGGCAGCCTGCGTCTCCTGCCACCGCCGCCAAGCGCTCATTATTACCAGCATCACGCACATCATTCGCAAGCACCCATGCGCGATTGAGTGCAGCCGGTCCCAGGTAGTTGACGTTCCATTCAACTAGGTCACAGGCTGCATAGCATATGCCACACCCTATGCACTCAGTGCCGGCATCAGCAAGTTTGCGCGCACGAGAATCTGGCTGGACCACAGCAAAATCTCCGCCGTGCTCGAGCGCCGGTACAAACCTACCTTTGGCGCGCGCCCACTTATCAAAGAACGCTGCCATATCGACGCTAAGATCCTTGATGATTTTCAGGTTGCGAAGTGGCGCAA
>LXTK01000227.1 GCA_001643475.1 Proteobacteria bacterium SPGG2
ATCGGTATTAGCATCATGTTGAGCGAGGGATTTGGAGTCGGATCGATCTACGGTAATGCAATGGCGCTGACGACTGCGTGCTGCTTTGCCTGTTTCGCGGTTATCGTTCGTCGAAACCGACAAACCGACATGTTACCGACGCTCCTAGTATCCGGGCTGGTCATTATGATCGTCACGTTATTCGTGCGTATAGGGGATCTCGGCATATCTCTGCACGACTTGCTTTTGTGTTTGCTCTGGGGAGGCTTGCTTTCTGGAATCGCGAACTGGACTTTCATCGTCGCCGCACGCCATCTTGCTGCGGCCGAAGTCACGCTAATCATGCTCTTAGAATTTGCGCTTGGCCCCACCTGGGTCTGGTTGTTTGTTGGCGAAGAACCGTCTCGCTGGGCGTTATTCGGTGGGACCCTGGTTATCGCCTCGGTCGCAGTTCGCGCTCTTGTCGAGTTGCGTCTTTCAAAATAGACATTGAAATTTTATCAACGAATCACTGCCCCAGACGTCACTTCGCGCTTGTCAACAATTTGAGGAGGAGGTTTGGTCCACGCGTGGGTAGCCGGTAGCGGTCACGTAGATCGTCTTGCCGTAAGACGCACCGCGCTGATCGCACAGCTGAAAAGACTGTATTTCGAAAGAAAGGGGTGTGCCGTTACTCGTGTAGACCAGCGCGTCGGCCAAATCGGGATCTCCAACCTCGCCACGAAGGATGTATGCGTAGTCGAGCCCCTGATGCACCCGAAGTACTTCTCCACTAGCGTCAAGGATAATCCAACCCATATTCCAGGCGCCAATATTGATATCACAAGCCGCAAACGAATGGTTGGCGCGACAAACCGTGATGTTCTCTTGACGTTTGATCGCTTCACTGCGGGCGAAACGGAGATCTGCTGCTAGCGCATTGGCTTGGGTCGCGAGTCGGTTGTCTTTAATGAAGTGCACCATATTTGGGGCTACCGCGGCCGCCAAGATGCCGGCGATCGCTGTCGCGACAATAAACTCCACCAAGGTGAAACCAGCATCGCCTTTTTGCGGACGACGATCGCTATTAAGACAGATCATTCCCTCCTGCGATCCCTTAGCCATAGTCTTGCTGCCCCCGACAGAGAACTCTTGCGCACCGCTTTCAAGATGGTCTATACAAGTAGCCCTGGCTGTGAAGCTCCTTCAGCCGCCCCTGGACCTACTGTTACCTTTATCGGCACCGCATCATCAAAGTTGAACGTCTCACGACGATCATGTCAGAGAGCGATACAGCCTCTAGTAGGCTACTGAAACTCGTTCTTGGTAGCGTGCTAGCGCGGTAGAAGGATCTACCGCACATTTCTCAAGCACCGAAGTGTTTGAGAAATGGAGCAAAGCAAGAACCGCGCTTTTTGTTTTGTGAACTGAAAAAGGCCATGGAGGGACTTTTTCGGCATGTTCCTAGCAATGTGCGTAGAATCCTTGAGTCAAAATTCTGGCGCTCACTCATAGGCACGCGATTAGCGCTGGTGTAGGCACACCAAAACCGGAGGCACATGTCCCTCGCCAGCTATGTAGCATTTATCGCTTCGAATCGACGATTTGTCGTATTCGGTTTCCTGATGACATTCGCGTCCAGCTTTGGACAAACCTATTTCATCGGCATCTTCGGCCCCGCCGTACAAGCAGAATTTGCGCTATCGCACACCGCCTGGGGCACAATCTATATGATTGGCACACTCGCTAGTGCAGCGATACTTCCCTGGTCTGGTAAGTACATAGATCGGATCGACTTGCGCCAATACACGTCAATCGTATGTGTATTTATTGCCTTCGCCTGTCTTTTTATGTCTCAGGTCTCGAGTGCGATTATGCTGGTAGTCGCTATTTTCCTGCTCCGTCATTCAGGCCAAGGACTGATGAGTCATACCGCCATCACTAGCATGGGTCGCTACTTTCATGCCCATCGCGGACGCGCTATCGCTATAACCACGCTCGGGTTTGCGGCCGGTGAAGCACTGCTGCCGTTCGCAGCCGTCGTTGCCATCGCAGCTGTTGGTTGGCGTTGGTCCTACGGTCTGGTTGGTATTCTGCTAACAATCGGCTTAATGCCAACGGTGCTGTGGCTGTTGGTTGGACATGGCGAACGCCATCGTGCCCACATCGCACGACAACCGGATAAAGAAACCGAGACACCAATAAATGAACGTGCCTGGACCCGGGCCGAAGTGTTGCGGGATATTCGCTTCTACATGATCTTGCCGGGGACAACTGCCCCCTCTCTAATTCTTACCGCGATGTTCTTCCATCATCTAAATCTGGCCGACGCCAAAGGATGGTCGCATATTTGGATCACAGGAAGTTATGGCATATATGCGGCGGCGACGATCCTAACGTCACTCGTGTCGGGTTCACTGATTGATCGGCTGGGAGCAGTGCCGTTGGTACGCTTCATGTTAGTACCACTCGCCGCTGGGATGGTGGTGGTGTCGGTGTTTTATCACCCATTAACTGCTTGGATTTATTTGATCCTAGCGGGCATCAATGTCGGTATTGCCCATACTGCCGTCTCAGCCATGTGGGCCGAGATCTATGGCGTCACTAATCTGGGCGCCATCAGGAGTGTCGCAACGTCACTAAGCGTACTAGCCTCAGCCCTAGGACCGGTAACCGTCGGCGGATTGATGGACTTAGGCGTATCAATCGAACGTACCTGCCTTCTATTTGCAGCCTATACAGTGATCGGTACCCTGCTAATGGTCATCGCGTTCGCGCATAGTCCGCGCTCTCGCTTGGGCGATCAAGGAGATTGAAGGAAGTCAGGTCGGCCGCGCGGGGTTTCTATTACGCCAAAGAATACCGCCGGCGATTGCCGCTGGTAACGTCAGCAGGATTCCTATAACTCCAAACCAAAGCGGCGTGCCTCCGATGAACCAAAGACCAAGGACGACACCGAAAAGTCCAACACAAGCCGCGTTCAGCAGCGGTACCGCATCGGCAAACTTCGCAGCCACATATCCACCAATCACAGTCCCAAACAGACCCAATGACCCGCCGAGCAATAAATATTTGGGTTCTTGGAAAGTATTTTCAATAAGCTGCCTCGCCTCATCCTCGGGAAGGTCTTCAATCGCAACACCTATACCAAGGAAGCTCATGATTGCCATCATGGCCACGAATGTAAACCCAAGGTCAGCAGCAATACCTAAGATTACTGCCTTAACGTCAACACCTCTAAACATGGATCAGTTACTTCTTAGCCGATCGAAATAGTTTTAGGTACTTGCTGAGCAATGCAGTGTACACTGCCACCGCCTTTAGCCAAGGTTCGTGCACTTATGCCAACCACCTTTCGCTCCGGAAAGGTGTTACGAATTATCGAGAGTGGTGTACCGTCCTGCCTCTTATCATCCGCCAGCGGCATAATTACACCGTCGTTAGCCGATGTAAAAGTTGATGTGCGCGACATCTAGCGCAAGTGTAAATCCAATGATATATAACTGCTTACCGTTCGCATCTGACTCGGATAATAGCGTTTGCTTGGCCGTCTCACAAATTCCATAATTCGGATCAAACTGGTCAGCGGTCATATGCAGCATTACGGTTGCTGGAGAAACAAAGACACACATACCATCTACGTGGCCGTCCGTGATCGGGTCGGGAAATCCCATCCTTGAAGTCAGCAAGCATTGATCTTAGGAGCTGCAGACTACGATTTCACATAACAATTCAGTCAACATCATCGTGAACGCTTATCTTGATGCTGAGGAGTGACAATTGCAGTCCGCGGTAGCCACAGAAAATAGCGGCGGCGAAGAAGATAAATACTAGTGGCCCCCAAAATAGGTAATTTGTCATCGTGCGATCGCCACTAAAATGTGCGGCCGCTTGCCACACGCCCAACAGCGCATAAAGAAGACTGAAGGCGAAACACACGCCAGCTATTATCGCATACAGCAATACCTTCATACCGTTCTGACGACGCCAACTAGCCAACATTAAAGACTACCTGTTCCCAACGACAGAAGTCGCCACCGTCATCCAAGCGTCTTTCGGGCACTGGCGATCTCGTTCAACCCGACTGGTAGGGCTTGGTCATACACTTCGGTGATTTTTGCGCCGTATCGTTTCTTGATGGCGGCGATGAGTGCGAACTTGCCGCCGGCAAATGACTCCCAGGCGGCGAGTCTGGCTCGATCGCGAATGAAGCTGAAGTAGGGATTAAGCTTGAAACAATTCTTCGCCTGCATCGCTTTTGCGCTCCTTTGGTCCGTCTGCACGTATGCGTCGATACGGGAGTTTCTTGACTAACTGCGGATTGCTTTTAACTACGTGGTGCCAGAGATAACTGAGAAACATACCGGCTCTTCCGCCGATCAGCATACCAGCCAAGATATATAGCGGGGTGCCTCGACCCAGGTATAAACCGATCGTAATCAGACATAGGCAGATAATGAAAGCGCACACAGCGGACAGCGGCGTGCCAAATCCTGCATGATATTTGAGAATTGCTATCGGTATTCGCATTAGTTGACGCGACGGGATGAATGTGGGCATCCCGAAGCTCCTATCGTAGACCGGTAGGCAAAGCCTTCCGTGCACTTGGTAGACTCCCCATGCTGCGTCTAAGTGTAGTCGATGGAACCAACGTCCTCCGCTTGGCCCGCCTACCCTGGAAATGACGGTTCAGTGTCGATCAGTGTCGGACCCGAAAAGGAAAACTACTCGTACCCCGGCGTTAGCCCTATGCGAACACCAGGCTACGAAGTCTGGAGAATTACGGTTTCTACCCGCGTCTTGACCGAGTTAGCGATAAAGCACTTTTCGTGGGCCTCATGATGCATGTTCTCTAACTCGCCGCGCGTAGGTTCAGAGTCTGCAGAGAACTTGATTTGCGGTTGCAGGGTAACCCTGGTTATCGCCAGTTTCGAATCGGCACCTTTTTCCAAGATACCAACCGCGTTGTCGATATAACTGTCGACTACGAACTTTCGCTTGGCAGCCATTACTAGAAACCAAAGCATGTGGCAGCTGGATAGTGACGCAACAAACGCCTCTTCGGGGTCGACATTTGCCGCCACCGACATCGGTACAGGCACGACATGAGGCGACGATGAGGCGGGAACCTCAACACCGCCATCGAACGCCCAGGTATGGCCGCGACTGTATTTGTTACTGAGAAAGTCTTGACCACCACGTTGCCATTTGATCGTAGCCGTGTATTCCGACATGGCCGTATCTCCAGGAAATTAACCGAGTACTGAAAAACTACTTTCTTTGTTGATCTCTCGGCGCCGAGAATAGAAACCGACATCTACATTGCGATCGACGTGCTTCATGTGAAACTGGACCGGATCGGCATCGTGATCGCGTTCTGCCTCACAAGCCTCAATAAGCTCGCACATCATCGCCCCCGCTACCGGGGCATTCTTGAACTGATTGCCGCTGGTGCCCACCGCCATGTAGAAGCCACCCAAATCGGACTTATCATAGATCGGTATCCAGTCGTCGGTAACATCATAGAGATCGACTACCCCTTTCATTTGGCTTGGGATGCCCAGAGTCGGAATGCGTTGAGCAACACGGTAGGCCTGTGTTCGCCACTGCTCGGTAAAGTCCTTGTTGTAATCGTCAGGGTCTACCCACTCACGCTCATCACACTCGGGGTCCTCGCTGCCGATCAATATGTTGTTCCCTAGCTCTGGCCGGCAATAGCAAGCGATATCTCCATCCGAAGTCACTAATCCATCGCGTTCGAAATCGAATCCGGGTGGGGAAGGCACGTGTACCACCTCTTGGCGCAGCGCGCGAGTCTTTATATTCATACCCTCTTCCACGCTCGCCATTCGATTGATCTTGTACGAGTGCGGACCAGCGATGTTGACGACTACTGGTGAGTCAATGGTGTCACCGGATTTAAGGGTCACACCGCAGGTGCGGCCGCTGCTTCGGCGAATCTCTGTGACCTCCTGATTGAACAAGAAGGTTGCGCCCTGCGCTTCGGCGGCGCGCTGGACATTGTGTGTCGCGAGCTGTGGGTCACTAATATAACCCGCGCACGGAAAGAGTACGGCACCCGTCAATTCCTCGTCACTTGGTGTGCCGAAGTCAGGATCATCCAGACGCTTGGCAGGGCCGAAGCGATGCAAGTCATAAATCGGCAGGCGCTGCTTGATCTGTTCCGGTGTCATGTCGTGCCACGGTATGCCGAGCGCGTCCATGTGTGCACAAATGGGCTTTAGATAGCTATTGAGTTCGGTCTTCATGACCAGCGCGCCGGTCTTGTGGAACTCAGCTAGACCGCGCTCATCTTCAACGCCTATGTAGTTGGCCCAGTCTTGCCAATAAAAGAAGCCTTCGTAGGCCATGGCGGCACCGTCCAGCGTCGAGTAGTGCGTGCGGATGATGGCGCACGATGCGCCAGTAGATCCGTAACCAGCCGTCGGCAACTTATCGATGTTGAGCGTGCGCCAACCCTTACGGGAGAGCTCATAAGCGGTACAGGCGCCGATTATACCGGCGCCTATTATCACTGCATCATACTTGTCGGCCATTTCTACTCTCCCTGCTCCACGAGGCGATGCTGTCGTTATCGTCGTCGATATTGCCGATTATATAAACATGCCGTCATAGACGGCGAAAGCTTTCTTCGATTCTGGGCAAGGAACTCGACATCGGCGTCTGCGATGCACAGTGGTGGCAGCGGAACCCGCACATTGGCAAATGTATTTACTGCAACTCGATGAAGGCGAGAGCGATCCGTTCTGCGCGCACACAGGCTTGATGGACGACCACCCGATCGGCATCGTCACGTTCGGTGGTCATAGCCACCGCGTGAACCAACCCCCGTATGACCCCGCTAACCGGCACCTGCGTGGGTGACTTGGTTAAGTGGCCGGCGTCGAGCGCATCACGTCGGTTATCAATACCAGTCTGTAATTGTCGTGCCGTGACTCGGCAATGCGTAGCTGGGTTGCTCCAATATTGAATGTCGCGGGCTTGTGCCCCGGCTCGTAACTCACGCGCTGTCGTATGTAATCCTCGGTTTCAGCAAGACCGTGCCCCTCCGAGTACGCCCAAGTCCTGATCAGGTGCGGCAGTGACACGCCGGGGCGCAGGACATGTGGGCATCGCGAAAAGAAGGTTTCTCGGTACGGACGATTATGGCCAACAAGCCGATTGGCGTGGTCGAACACGACAGCAGCAAGCGGGATACTGTGGAGACAGGCAAGCAGTGGTAGTTGCGCATCAACTGCTTCTTGTGGTCGATTTGGCTGTCCCGCAATCAAAGAATCTAGCGATACACCTGTCAAATTTGCGAATTTGATCAGCACGTCATAGGGAGCCTCTGACCGTCCGATCTCGTATTTGCTGTAGCGAGCAGATCCAATCCCGAGGGCAAGGGCCAACTCGTTTTGGGTGTAGCCGAGGGCATGGCGGGCCGCTTTGAGCCGCTGACCAATCTGGCGCCGCAGCTGGGCTTGTGAAGTGTTATTGGACATTTTGTCTTGACATTATAGACAATTTGTCCGACAGTATCTACCCAACTATTTACCGAGCTAACCACAGCTCGGAGGTGATCAATGGCCACAACTATTGGAGCACCACGACAACTGTTTCATCTCGATCACGTTTCGGTCGTGATCAGCCTCATTCTAGGATTGGCACTGGTTGCTGCTCTCGTCTATTTATTTGCGGCCGTGGATATGCCGCAACTGGGATTTTGGTCGGACGTAAACATGGCGCCGTAAAGATAGTGGTTCCAGTCCCATAATCTGGAATCCGTTTGTGCGCTGCCTAAGCAGCGCTTTTTTTGTCCCTCTCAGTACTTGGTCAGGTAGTATTCGTTGACGGAGCTAAAACGTATAGAACTCCTTGCCGACTCCCCCTTTCTCTAGACTCCCTGCTGTGCATTGCAGTCGGAAGCTATTTGCTCTAGCTTTCTGCGCTATCCGTGGCGATGGTGCGAAGGTACGTGAGCGCTTGGGTCAGCACATCTTCATCCTTTGGATTCGCGGTATATACAACGTAGGCCGGTCGGCGCGCCGTTTTGGCGCCGCTAACCCGGTGCAGTTGGCCTTGTTTTATGAGTGGCTCAACCATGCGCAATGGAAAATACCCAGAGCCGCCGTTTTCCAAGATGTAGTAGAGCCCGAGACTGCCAAGCCCCACCGAAACCGCTGGGGTATCCATGTCTGGGAACATTTCGCCATGTTGGGCACGAAACACGTAGCCCCAATCTACGAATACATAGTCCTCGACCCACCCCGCCGTGACATTGCGTTTATCGCTCGACACCAACACCAGCGTTTCTTCGAACAGATCCTCAATCACAAGGCCGGGTGTCTGCCGCGGTTCATACATCACCCCGATATCAAGCAGGCCATCCGATAACTGCCTCATGAGACTGTTGGAATAATCGGCCTCCACGCGCAAGGCGACCGTCGGCAGTTGGCGGCGCATCATGGGGATCCACTTAAGAATCAAGCGCTCCCACAGACTCACCTGCGCCSCNAMGTTGCATACTCTCGACCTGCGGGCGACGCCCGGCTTCGTAGGCGGCGAGCGCCGACGAAACATCCTTTCGGTCGTTCAACTCTTTCGCCAACGAGATGGCGTCCTCCATTGCGAGCTTGGTTCCCGAGCCGACCGAAAAGTGGGCGGTGTGCGCSRMGYMKMMSACSRNAKACGATATNNNTSTCGKSATWCCWRNTGWWNCGYTCYTCMSRKNTGGGGAACTGTCTCCAGACCGAGAGGTTCTTCWGGAGCYKGTGTCCGTCTAGCTCGTCCGCAAACAAYTSCTCGCAGAARGCAACGGTCTGATCTTCGTCGGCRTCGGCCARCYCGGCGCTCCGCCAYGTCTTMTCGGTTGCCTCAACGATGAAGGTCGATWGTCCYTCYTCGTATCGATASGCGTGCASTCTCCAYAAYCCGTGCTCGTTCCACTTGAAGTARAAGGTGAAGGCGGGAAAGACACGRGTYGTGCCGAGCCACACAAACCGGTTRGRGCGCCAGTCGATKSTGGGCTTGAACTYATCCTYSAACATGCCRCGGATCGTGCTGTTGACTCCRTCGGCGGCCARRATGAGATCGGCATCYGMRTACRGCGCGAGATCACTGACCTCGTGATCRAAAATCAACTCGACRCCGAGCTCTTYGCAGCGTTGGCTGAGAATCGTGAGCAGCGTAGCGCGGGACATGCCGCTGAACCCGTGACCGCTCGAAGTGACGGTGTTGCCCTCGTAGTGGATGTCGATGTCGTCCCAGTGACAAAAACTCTCGGTGATCTTTCCCCCGCTGCCCAAACCTTCAGCCAGCCCCTTGACAAGCTATCTCCTC
>LXTK01000189.1 GCA_001643475.1 Proteobacteria bacterium SPGG2
ATCGACGCTGGAAGTGAAAACTTTAGGGGTTTCAATGGTCTGAGCGGCTCTTGCCGTCATAGTACGGCAACCATGAGCGGTGAGGAGTCGGGGTTGGGGCATACAAGAAAAGGCCTGCACGTGTGCAGGCTTCATAACAAGGCTGCTGTCGCTTAGTTTTCTCGATGATGAGGTAGGCAGTCAGGGCACCCATGCTAATCGCTACGAGGTCCCAAGGATCAAATGTGCCGTACAAAAAGTAATCGACGGTATGGTTGATGATCCTCAGATTCTCGGGACCTGAGGATAGGTCGTGCAGATCGTACCTAGCGTCTACGGCTAAACCAAGAAAGTCTTGTGTAAACACAAAAAAATAAAGGCCTATGCCGGTTGGAACATAAGCCTTTTGGGTTGGTGGGCCCTCTGCGCTATGCCGTCGCCTCGGGCAAACATTAGGCCAAGGGCGTATTGGGCCGCAGCATCCCCGCGCGTCGCCGCTTGGTGCCACCAACGGGCTGCTTCCATCATATTCCTTACTACTCCCTCACCTTGCGCATACAACAGCCCAAGGTTGAACTGTGCGTCGGTATTGCCTCCAACTGCGGCCTTGCGCCACCAACGAGCGGCCTTAAGGTTATCTAGCGCGACAGCCGTCCCCATCGAGTAGGCTAGCCGCAGATAACGAGGATAAAGGAGCGCGAGAATTGCTTCAGAGAATTGATCAGGCGCTCGTGGCGAAGTGATTCGTACTCCCACCGTGGTCACTGTAGATTCCCTCCTCCCGGCTCGAACGCGACCGACCCTATTTCCTATTGCCCGTAACCAGCATCGTGGCCATTCCGATCTCTAGCAGTGTGAGTATTTCACAGCCCCGACCGGTAACTGGTCACAGTAACTACACGATCTCCTAGGTAGAGTGGTAGCCGTAGGTCAGCCCACGACGGGTCACTTACTTTCTTTGTGGTGGTTCCCTACTAAGTACGCAGCGATAGCTCATATAGGCGGGACCGCACAAGCCTGGCGTTAGCTGACAGGTTAACGCAAAAATGTTTCAGATCAAAAAGGAGAGTCAAAATGGTTGCAACATTGGAGAAATCTAATGAGCTCGATGAGTTTAATCTCGACGAGGTTAGTGAGGTAGAACCATTCCGTGAGGACGAGGAGAACGAAGAGTTTTCCAACGAAAACGCGGAAGGTGATGAGGCGCTACGGCTTTTGGAGACGCCTGTCAAGCTTCCTGAGAAAACTAACGGGAAAGATTGGGGCTGGCTCGATGAGCATCGGCACTTTGGAAGGTGTAATTTTGAAGTCGGTGTTCCCAATTATCCACCGCTCACGGGTGGTTTAAGAGCGCAGATCTACGAAAATGGCAGGCCGACAAACAGCATTATCCGCGCCGACAAGGAATGGTCGGTCAGAGCGCACTGGTATCTGAAGGGCGCACTGAAGGATTGTATCTGCGGATACTGGTGTCTCAATTTGTTCGGAGAGTCCATTGGCCCGGGTCCTGAGTTTGTCATACCGTATCACAGGAAGCTCATCCCGCTGAGACCTTGTGGTCGTGGTCATTATTTCCACGAGATCAAAGTCCGGCCGGGTTACATCACACCTAAACATTGCTCGGCCCCTTATAAGCTGGTCGTCGGTGTTACATACATCACACCCTGCAAGATAAGGGGCCCAATGGCGGGATTCTGCGAGCTACCAACTGTTCAATTCTACGAGTCCAACAAGAGATTCACCTAAGCACTAGTATCACGCTGGCCCCGGCGGCACACCTATGGTGCCATTGGGGCCAGCAACCTAACGGCTTGGACTGCACAATATTTCGGAGATAGGTACGGTGATCGGAAACAGAAAGCTCAAGATCGCAGGTCGCGAAGGTGTGACCGGCGCATGAAAGCAAGGCGTGATCGATCAGATCGCCGCAACATGTTTCGTTGGGAACCTCAAAAAGACGATCGGCGCGAAGGCTACGGTCGCCGCCCGGAGGACCAAGTATGGGATGCGGTCCAGTCCATGTTTTGAACTCGCAAGTTTTCAATATAGAACTTTCTTATCCAACCTCCATTGTTTCCTCACACACAACGAAGACCAGGTCATTGATCCGTACGCCTACCTTCGGTTAGTTGTGACGGTAGGTTGCTATGGATAGAGATCACGGTCCAGCTACGGATCGTCGCACGAGACCAGTTCTTCCGCTAGCACGCTTGTGAAACGATCAGGTCGTGTCCACATATTTATCGCGAGACCCCTTCGCTAGTTTTTCACAATCATGCTGTAACCGAGTTTACAGAGGTATCAGCGACCGTTTGGGTCAGAAGAGCACTCGAGAGCGAGCCAGTAAAAACAAGCCAGAGATAGTTAGTGACGGTGTTCCAGAAGTAAAGCAAAAGGCCTACGTTCACACGTAGACCTTTAATCTTTGGTGGGCCCGGTAGGACTCGAACCTACGACCAAGGGATTCACTTGGTCCAGTATTTCTACTGGGAGTGGACTATCTCATCACCCTCAACCGGCGTTGTTAGGGTGCGGGACGCTCTGTGCCTGTGATTAAGAACACTAAAGTTCTCAGGTAGTCTCTGCACCTTCCGGAGGTGTACCCCCGGCTTGGCTCAGGGTTGCCATCAGCCGAACTGTTAAGGTTTCCCTGAATTCATCCCGTTCATTTCACACCTTTCAGTGTGAACACACCTTATTTAAGATGAGTCCCCTGCTCTAACCAACTGAGCTACAGGCCCAAACCGGGATATTCTATCAGCTTTTTAGCTAACACTTGCTACTGGACTCTAGCCTTGTCGCTACGCGACCCCACTTCAGGCCCGCAGCGGCAAACAGCTTTACGAGTCGATGAAACTGCGCAAATGATCAGAGCGGGCAGGATGTCGTAGCTTGCGCAAGGCCTTAGCTTCAATCTGACGAATGCGCTCACGCGTCACATCAAACTGCTTACCGACTTCCTCCAGTGTGTGATCGGTATTCATGCCGATACCAAAACGCATCCTTAGGACCTTGGCCTCACGTAGGGTGAGGGTGGCTAAGATTTCACCGGTAGCGCCTTTGAGCCCTGCGCCCGTGGCTGCATCGGGTGGTGCAACCGTGTTCGCATCTTCGACAAAATCGCCAAGGTGAGAATCCTCATCATCACCAATGGGTGTCTCCATCGAGATCGGCTCTTTGGCGATCTTCAGCACCTTGCGGATCTTATCTTCTGACATATCCATGCGTTGCGCGAGTTCTTCTGGCGTCGCTTCACGTCCCACCTCTTGTAACATCTCGCGCGAGATCCGGTTTAACTTATTGATTGTTTCAATCATATGCACCGGAATACGGATGGTGCGGGCTTGATCGGCGATCGAGCGCGTGATCGCCTGGCGAATCCACCAAGTCGCATAGGTCGAGAATTTGTAACCACGTCGATACTCGAACTTGTCTACCGCCTTCATCAAGCCGATATTGCCTTCCTGGATAAGATCCAGAAACTGCAAACCACGATTCGTGTACTTCTTGGCGATAGATATGACGAGCCGCAGGTTGGCTTCTACCATTTCCTTCTTGGCGCGGCGTGCTTTGGCCTCTCCAATCGACATACGCCGATTGACCTCCTTGAGTCGTTGAATCGGCATGCCCGTGCGCTCTTGAATCCCAGCTAGTTTCTTCTGCGCTGCGTAAATCGTGTCCGCATATTTTTCGATGACGTCCTTATCGCAGTCTCCAGATCGCATAATCTTCTTTACCCAACGACGGTTGGTGCTGTTGTCTGGGAAACTCTTGATAAAGCTCTTTCGGGGCATCCTCGCCTTCTCAACGCAGATTGCCATGACCCCTCTTTCTTGTACGCGCGCCTCGTCAACCAAAGACCGTACTTGGGCAACTAATGCGTTGATTTGCTTGGGCACAAGCTTTAGCTGCAGAAAGTCGTCGGTAAGTCGCTTTTGTGCGCGCACTACCTCAGGGCTGTCATAACTCTGCTTGGCTATGGCCTTAGTCAAGTTCGTATGCAACCGGCGGATTCGCGTGAATCGCATCATAGCTTCTTCACGGACCGCACGCAGATTTTCCTCGACATCGTCGTCGTTGTCCTCCACATCACCTGCTTCGAGCGGGTTATGGACCTGTGGAATTGGTGCGTCCACCGCATCTGGATCAATAAAACCAGAGATCAAGTCGGACAGACGCACTTGCTCGTTCTCGCACAACGCCATCAGTCGCAGAAGTTCGCTAATAGCAGCTGGGCAAGCGGCGATCGCTTCTGTCGTCTGTCGAATCCCATCTTCGATACGCTTGGCGAGCTCGATTTCACCCTGACGCGTCAGCAACTCAACCGTACCCATTTCACGCATGTACATGCGCACCGGGTCCGTGGTACGCCCGAACTCGCTGTCAACCGCGGAAACGAGTACTTGCTCGGCCTCTTCCACCACTTCCTCGTCTGCGGAGGTGGCTGCTGCCTCGGTCTTTAGCAACAGCGCGTCAGGGTCTGGGGGCTCATCGTAGACATCGATCCCCATGTCGTTGATCATGTTCACTACCGCCTCAATCTGATCGGTGTCGTGAACGTCCTCCGGGAGATGGTCATTAATCTCTCGGTAGGTAAGGAAGCCCTGCTGTTTGCCCTGGATTATGAGTTTTCTAAGCTGGGAGCGTTGGGTTTCTTGATCCATTCGTGGGTTATCCGGCCTCGGGGTTGGAAAATAGAGAACTCTACAGTATATCTCAAAATAGCGTCTAAACGAATCAGCTTGTCGGGGTAACGCCATCAGAACGGCCTGTTTCGGCCAACAATCGACCGAGTTCGGCCTTTTCGGCCTGATTCAATCCTTTTGCCCGCTCCTTATACAACAGTCTGTCGGTGCGCTGCTCACGACCCGCCTTCTCCAATTGGCCGAGGGTACCTTGAAATTCAGCCGCGGCATCCTGTTCCAATACTGGATGGGTCCACACCGCCAGCTTTTCAAGGTGGGTTCGATGCTCGCTGTCACGGAATCGCTCTATGAGCGCCGCCATATTCAACTCGGGATCGATCTTGAGGATGTCGAGCATAGCCGCCAGCAAAGTAGTGCCCGGCAGGTCGAGTCTAACGATAGCCTCGGGATCCTTCACCTGCTTTGCGAGCGAGGGATCCCTGAGCAAGAGGGCCACCGCCGTACGTACCAGCGAGGGTGGCTTCTTTAACTCGGCCCTGGGGCGATTGGCCGATTTCGGCGACACCTTGTTGGTCGTCGCTAATCCCAATCTAGGCAATTTCTGTGGCTCCAACCCACTGATCTCAGCCAGACGGTCACGCATCATCTGTCGGAACGGACCCTCGGGAATCTTGGACAGTAGTGGCGATGCGAGTTCCACCATGCGGGCACGGCCATCCAGTCGACGCACATCGGCACGGTCATGCAAGTTTCTGAAAAAATAGTCGGGCAGGGACTCTACTTGGCGCGCTAAAAACGCTTCCGCCCCTTCGCGTCGAATGACGGAGTCGGGATCCTCACCTTCGGGCAGAAACAAGAAACTTGCCTGACGGCCTTCGTCCAGGGTAGGCAACGCGATCTCTAGCGCACGCCAAGCTGCCTGTAGGCCGGCCGGGTCGCCGTCGAAACAGAAAACCACGTCAGACGTAAAGCGGAACAACCGATCTAGATGATCACGCGTGGTGGCGGTGCCCAGCGTCGCCACCGCAAAATCGACACCGTGCTGAGCCAGCGCGACTACATCCATGTAGCCCTCCACCACAAACACACGCTGCTCGCGCCGAATAGCGTCACGCCCGAGAAATAGCCCATACATCTCACGACCCTTGTGGAATAAGGGAGTCTCGGGTGAGTTCAAATATTTGGGTTCACCCTCGCCGATTACGCGACCACCGAATCCGACAATGCGGCCGCGATGGTCATGAATCGGAAACATGATGCGATTACGGAAGCGATCGTAGTAACCACCACCGTCCTTGGCCACCAAGAGGCCTGCCCGCTGCAAGTGTTTACGGCGTACGTCGTCGGTGCCCAGCCCCCGTAATAGATTGTCCCACCCGTCGGGCGCGAAACCGAAGTCAAAGCGAGCGGCGACTTCACCACTCAAGCCACGACCCTTCAAATAATCAACAGCTGCCTGGGCTTGTGGATGGTCGCGAAGCTGGCGCTGATAGTGGGTGGCTGCTTCCTGCAGAATGTCCAGGAGATCTTGCTGGTCCTCAAACTGGCGCCCGCCGGCAACTACTTCCTTGGGCACTGGAATACCGACATGGTTAGCGAGCTCTTCAACCGCCTCGGGGAAACTCATGTGCTCATACTCCATGAGAAACCCGATGGCGTTGCCATTGGCCTGACAGCCGAAGCAATGATAGAACTGTTTGTCGGGGCTAACGGTAAAGGAGGGGGTCTTTTCGTCGTGGAACGGACAGCGCGCCTTGAAGTCTTTGCCGCCCTTGGTCAAGGGCACGCGGGCATCGATCACTTCCACGATATCGGCGCGTATGAGTAACTCATCGATAAAACCCTGGGGAATGCGGCCGGCCATGGCAGGTATTCTAACAGGCCGCCGTCGGTCCACGCGGCCCTTCGAAGACAGGGTCGGCTGCTAGTTGGCCGATAGATTAGCCACCCAACAAGGTTTTCACTATCTTGCTTACGCTAGCCATATCCGCCCGCCCCTGGAGTTTGGGTTTTAAGACACTCATGACTTTGCCCATGTCCTTCATTGAGCTAGCGGACGCCTCGGCCAGGGCATCACGAACCATCTTCTCGAGCGCTTGGTGGTCCAGCGGCTCCGGCAGATATGCTTGCCAAACAACGATCTCACGATTCTCTTTGTCTACAAGGTCGACTCGGCCCCCTTGCTCAAACAGGGTGGCGGCTTCGCGGCTTTGCTTAATCAGTTTCTCGGCAACTGCCATCACAGCAGCGTCATCAAGCGTAGTGCGCTCATCCAGTTCGCGCCGCTGGACCGCTGCCAATAGCATGCGGATGGCACCTAGACGTTCGGTGTCCTTGGCCCGTAGGGCCTTTTTCATATCCTCGGTGATGGTTTCCTTCAGGCCCATAAAACGGTCAACCCGCGGGGTCCTGCAGTCGCTGTCAATACTTGCGGGTGGTGCGCTGTGTGATGCGCGCTATTTTCTTTAGTTCGCGTTTGCGGGCAGCGGCAGCCTTGCGTTTACGGACTGAAGTCGGCTTTTCATAGAATTCGCGCCGACGCATTTCCGAGAAAACGCCCGCCTTCTCGCAGGAGCGGCGGAAACGGCGTAGCGCTATCTCAAATGGCTCGTTATCTTTTACCCGAACGGATGGCATCTATCCTCAAGCACCTCGATCCCCGGCTGCGTAGCGTAGCTACAGTATAGGCTGCAAAGCGCGCGATTCTATAGGCTCCACACGCCTTTGTACACTCAGCTACCCTTGCCCGACCCCCAATATCCTCCGAGAATAGCGCCATGCGTGTTTTGGGTCTTGAGACTTCCTGCGATGATACCGGTGTCGCCATCTATGATTCGCAAAAAGGCCTTCTTGCACATGGTCTCGCGTCGCAGGCGCTCATTCACGCGCCTTTTGGGGGGGTGGTACCTGAGCTCGCATCTCGTGACCACGTGCGCAAAACCTTGCCTTTGATACAGGCGATTATGGCCGAGGGCGGTACTCAAGCCAGCGACATCGATGGCGTCGCCTACACGGCTGGACCCGGCTTGGTGGGCGCGCTCCTAGTGGGGGCCGCAATTGGCCGCGCACTAGCATACGCTTGGCAGATTCCTGGGATAGGGATCCATCATATGGAGGGACACCTTTTGTCCCCCATGCTTGAACCAGATCCACCGGCCTTTCCATTCTTGGCGTTGTTAGTCTCTGGCGGCCACACCCTGCTTGCGGACGTGCGTGCGGTCGGCCAGTACACGGTCCTGGGCGAATCGCTGGACGATGCGGTGGGCGAGGCGTTCGACAAGACCGCCAAGGCGCTCGGTCTGGGGTATCCGGGAGGGCCTGCGATTGCCCAGGTGGCGCAGCAAGGCAACCCGGGGGAGTTTCATTTTCCGCGACCTATGACCGAGAAGGCAGGGCTCGACTTCAGCTTCAGTGGCCTGAAGACGGCGGTGGTGCGTGCGATCGCCGGGCGCTCGCTGGATGCACAGACGATTGCCGATGTGGCACTGGAGTTCGAGCAGGCCGCCATCGCGACGCTAGCAATCAAGTGCCGGCGCGCGCTCGATCAGACCGGGCATAAGCGCCTGGTGGTGGCGGGGGGTGTCAGTGCCAATCATCTGTTGCGTAAGGAGCTAGGCAAGCTGGCGGCCACCCTCGGAGCAAAGGTGTATTACCCGCGCCCCGAGTTTTGCACCGACAACGGCGCCATGGTCGCGTATGCAGGCGCTCTGCGGCTCGCCGCTGGGCAACACGAGGGGTTCGCTTTTCGCGTGCATCCGCGCTGGGAGATCGATCGCCTGCCGCCCGTACACTGAGTCGCGCGAACGGGCGCGGCGCCGGCGTGTGCACGTGCGCCCGCGAGCGTATAGAATCGTGCCATGTTTCAACGAAGTCTTCCCGCAACCCACCGACCAGCCCGATCTCCTGTGCCAGCATGAACTTCTGCAGTCACTGCGGCGCGGCCGTCACGCGTCGGGTCCCGGCAGGCGACACGCTACCGCGGTATGTGTGCGACGCGTGCGAGACCGTCCACTACCAGAATCCCAAGATCGTCGCCGGCTGTATCCCCGAGTGGGAAGACAAGATCCTGCTTTGCCGCCGGGCGATCGAGCCCCGCCACGGCCTGTGGACCCTGCCCGCGGGTTTCATGGAGAAAGGCGAGACCACTCTGCAGGCGGCGGCGCGCGAGACGCTCGAGGAGGCCGGCGCCCGCGTCGAGGTCGGACCCCTGTACACGGTGTTCAGTCTGCCCCACATCGACCAGGTCTATTTGTTCTACCGTGGCCGGCTCACTGACCTCGACTATGCACCAGGAAGCGAGAGCCTCGAGGTCGACCTGTTCCACGAGCACGTCGTCCCCTGGGGCCAACTGGCCTTTCGGGTTGTGCGTGAAACGCTGAAGCTCTATTACCAGGATCGGCGCACCGGCCAGTTTCGAACCCATGTCGGCGATATCGTGCGCATGCCTGGAACCGCGGCCGAGTACGAGGTCAGCATCTCGGCTCAGGACGGCTAGCCAGAAAATTTGACCGCTTATTGGGGCAGCGGTGAGGACGGCCCGCGGTGGCGGCGGATAGCGTGTGGCAGTTTGTACCCCGATTCGGGTACGTCTCGTGATTACCTAGCTGTTGGATGTCTCTGCGGTCTTGGC
>LXTK01000205.1 GCA_001643475.1 Proteobacteria bacterium SPGG2
GTCCTGCCGCATTCGACCCATATTCTATGTATATCCAGCGCGAGCGTATCGGGGGATCACTATAGTATCGGAGCGCTAGACCTCGCGTCAGGCACAGAAAAAACGCTGGTAGCGTCGGGTTTTGGCGCACGTTACGCACCCACCGGCCATCTCGTTTTCGGACGCGGCGGAGACGTCTATGGCATATCGTTCGACTATGCCTCACTTGATGTCCAGGGCAGCGCTGTTCGCATCATCTCTGAGGTCGCAATGCACTCGTTAGGTGGCAAGATTCAAGCCACGTTTTCAGCGAATGGCGTACTGGCCTATGCCAGTGGTGGAGATTTGGGCGTTGGCGCATTTCACTGGATGGACCGTCAAGGGAGCCTCGAGAGCATCCCGATCGTTCCAGACACTTATAATTTTTTTGATTTGTCCTCAGACGACACGCGCCTTGCTATCCACGTCGCGGACGTAGAGGACTATGTAGTGATCTATGATTTCGAGACTGGCGCCAAGCGTAAATTACCCCTTGACGTGCCGGCTGGATGGCCTATCTGGTCCCCGAGTGACGATCGGTTGTTCATTACCAGCGGCCCCCGCTTTAATCAAGTCTTTGGCGTGGCTGCAGTTGATAGGGATGAGCCCTTCACCGAACTCTTTCGAACTCAAGCTAGATGGGCGACCTCTACATTCTGGTCCACTACCGACTCCATGTTCATCCACTCCAGCTACAGTGGCATCAGGAGTTTCTCAACGGAATCCGACGCACTGAAGATAGTCGTTGAGGAATCGGGCGCTGGCCTTGCGGAAGCCTCGCCCGACGGTCGTTGGGTCGTCTACGTCTCTACTAGGACGGGGCGCCGCGAAATACGTGTACGCTCCTTTCCCGAGGGTGATTTTGATCGGGAAATATCAACCGCGACGGGTGGTGGCATGGAACCGGTGTGGTGCCGCGAGTGCAACGAGATTTTTTATCGCAACGGCAACCGTTGGTACGCAAGCAAGGTCCAGTTCGAGCCGGAAATTTCTTTTGGCATTCCTCAACTCGTGTTCGTGGTGCCTGGGTTCGTCGACACGGCGGAGAGATCCTTCGACATCTCTCGAGACGGCAAGCGTTTATTGGTTTTGCGCAGCGTCAACGAGCCGACGAGAACAAAGCTGCACCTTGTGCACAATTGGTTCGCAGAACTAGAACGACTAGTGCCAGGCGACGAGGAATGACGGCTTCTGGCAAAGTGGGKGTCCGSTGTTGGCCGTTCGCGTCGTTTGTGYAGGTAAATCGAGTGACCGCTTACCGAACTGTTGCTGCCATCCCCTGCTCTGTGGTGAAACCGTCGCTATGTGCCCACAGCGGCCACTGGGAATTTGCGCTACTATCTGACGCACAAACAAAAAGGACAACGTCATGGCTGAATTAGATCTGGAAAAATTGGATGCGCTTACCGGTAAAGTTGTCGGAAACGCGAGTGCAGCGCTGAGTGGATTGCTGGCCTACATCGGTGACCAGACCGGCGTATATCAGGCCATGGCGGATGGTGAGTCACGCACAGCGGATCAGATCGCGGCGATTGCCAACGCAACCACTGTTGTATGGGCGGCCGTGGTTTATCTGGCGTTGGTCATGACCGCCTTGGGTTATGCCATTTGGTATCACTTATTAGGCAAATACGATGTCAATCAGATACTGCCGTTTCTACTGCTACTGCCAGTGATCACGGTGCTGGGTAGCGTAATACTTTTAGACGAAACTTTGACACCACAGCTCACTATCGGCGGGCTCATATCGATCATTGGCGTCACCATCATCAATGTCGCCCGAAACCCATTTCGGCGCCGAGCCCAAGGCGTGCTACCTACAAAATCCTCCACCCACAACTAGCACTGGTACCAACAGTTAGTTGCCATGGCGCTCCCCAGGCTGCCAGTAGCGGTACTCGGGATGCACCGGGAGCATTTGAATGAAGTCTTATAGGTTTTACGCCAGTGGCCGCTGGCTTGAGCCAGCCTCTGACCGATATTTCGAATCCGATGATCCGAAGAGGGCATAAATAGATCCTATTGGAAGAAGGCGATGGTGCGCGACTCTATGCTCTCGCGCGCCGGCGCATCAGGCGGGCTGGTAGGATCATCAAAGGCGGTGTGTGGTGCAAAGCGTGCGCGACCGTCAACAGCAGAGTCAAAACACTTAAACACGAGCGCCTCGCTACGTTGCATGTAGGGGAAATACACCCAACGGTGATCGGGACTAAACGCGATTTGGTATATCTCACCGATCCGATCTCTAGCCCGACGTTCGGTAACGACAAGATCACGTTCGCTGATAGTGCGTGCATCACATATCGCTAGCGGCGTAGTCTGCACCGGATCGCGTATCGGTCGCCAGATGTTAATGATGGCAAACCGGCGTTTAAGTCGTTGTTCCGCTTCGGGCGCCGGCAGCAAGTCGCGTACGCGCTGTGGGGCTGAACGCTCGGTATAGTCGCTATGCACCATTCGTGCGGGTTCACGCACAGCCTTTTGATCGCGTGTGGCCGCGGCGTCGGCCCGCCGGGTATGGTCGAACACCACCACTTTCGTCGCGCCAGAGAGTTTTTTGACTAGCTGCTCGACCTCGGCCTCGTACACGGCACGCACTTCCTCCTCGTCGTAAAAGTCTTGTACGCGCGTCTCATGTTCAGTAAGCAGAAATCCTTCGCGATCAAGCGAAAGTGAGTGGACGTCAGATCGGCCATTGTGGATAACGACCGTATGATCGGCGTACTGACCCACACGCCGCTCGCTACGGCCGCCGGCTTCGGACGGATAGATCACCGGCTTTTCACCTAGATCTACGACATAGGTGAGGACAGCTTCGACAACCGAGGCCGTCTCGTTGTGTTGGATGGAGTCGTGCATGGTTAGATCCCATATAACATTAAGCGTGATTCGAATCCAGATAAGCTCGAAACGCCGCTAACCCTTGGTCCAACCCTTTTCGGCCGAAACCGATGCCAAACCGAGTAGTCCAACACGGCTTCGCGCCAACCCGGCAACATTGCCTCGGATGGCCATTGGTTGGGTTCTAAAAGTGGCTCGCGGGCTTGAATCACCGGATCGCCGACCAACGCTTCCGGGCCGATATCGATACCCTCTTTGTCGGAACGTTCTCCGGCCAGCGCCGGAAACCAACCCCGATAGATGCTGCCATTGGCCGGGTAGTTTTGGTGCTGGTAAGGGTCAGCTTGACTGCTTGCGGTAAATCGAAAAGTGCGAGTAAGCGTTTTTGCTCGGTATAGCCGAGAGATGGGGCAGCAGGTTACCCGGTAATAATGAGAAACCCCACTTCGCGGCATGCCTGGCCAATGGCATCATCTATGGGTGCATACGCATCACTATCAGTGCCGAACAACGGGCTGACATCCATAACCGGAATCTTATCGAATCGAGCGCTCAAGGTTATTCCTATGTACGTTCTTCGGGATATACGCAACCGGCTTGCCCGCGGAGCCGGGGGTCTGACGAGTAGATCACACTATCCTTGCCTTCAAGAATATCCATCACGTGTTGCACTACTTCCGCTTGCAGGCGTTCCCATGTCTCGCGGGTCCACGCTGCCAGGTGTGGCGTGATTACGACGTTATCCATGTCGATAAGGCCGCTCAGGGCATGGCCTTGTTTTGTCAGCGGTTCTTTAGCAAAGACATCCAAACCACAGCCGGCGATAGCCCCTTCGCGCAGTAACGCCAGTAACGCCATTTCGTCAACACACGCCCCCCGCCCTATATTGATCAGAAAAGCGCTGGGTTTCATTTTTCGCAGACGATGCTCCGATATTATTCCTGCCGTCTCCGCGTTGAGTGGTAAACAGACCGCGACCACGTCTGAGCAGGCCATCAGCTCATCGAGGTCATCGACCTTGCTCACTCGTCGCTGTTCCATTGCCGCGCGTGGGAGGTATGGATCATAGGCCTGCACTTTCATGTCGAAACCTTGACACATGCGGGCCAGGGTCGAATTGATGTGACCAAAACCTACCATGCCCACGATCTTACCTTCGAGCTCCATACTTTTGAGCGGCTCAAGCGCCGCCACCCAGCCCTGGGCGCGTACTGCCCGATGAATGGGCGCAAATTTTTTCATGCAAGTAATCAATAGCAGGAATGCACACTCTGCCACCGCGTTCCGTGCGTAGCGCGGACAATTGACCACTCGTACGCCGAGTTCCTTGGCAGCATCGATGTCGAGCGAATCTATGCCAGTACCAAGCTCGACAATTCCTTTCAGCGTCGGCAATCCGGCCTCGATGACCCGGCGCGTAACGTCGCCGTAGGTAGTCATCAAGACGGTGGCGCCCTGAACTGCCTTAAGGATGGTTTCCTCCGACTCGTTCTCCGTCACCACGACTTGCGCCACCGCCCGCAGGCGATTCAGGCATTTGGGAATCGGGAATTCGAGTCCAGTCACCGGATCGGGGTTCTCGGTGCCTGTTTTCACGATGGTGGGGCGTGACGCCGTTACAGACATCTCACTCAGATAACTCAAGCGCCGGTCTTGTCCTGAGCCGCTTCTCATTCGTCAATAAGCGCGTCACACATTGCGCTGGTCGAAACAACCGCCTCGCCATTTTGAGCAATGTCCCATGTTTTACGAACCATTATTGTGCTTATGGAGGAAGGTAGTGAGCACGGGCGCCACGCGTTCTGACGCCTCAAGCAGGATGGCGTGCCTAAGGTTGGAAAGGATGTTGAGCTCTGCGTTGGGCAGCTCGCTGGCGATGACGCGGTTAATGCGTGGGTTGCAGCCGCCGTCGAATTCGCCAGTCATCACCAGCGCCGGGGGCTGTACCTGACTCAGCCTTGGGCCAAGTTCGGTCTCGGCATAAATTCGAAACACATTGAGGAAAACACCGACGTCGGTTTCGAGTACCTGTCGTCGACGAGCTGCGACAACCTCGGGGCGACGTTGGACGAATTCTGGTGTGAACCAGCGCTCGACGAGCTGATCAAGCAGTGGCTCTACCCCTTTCTCCTCCATCGCTTCTGCCAATGCAATGACCTTTGCGCTTTCTGCTTCCGTACGCCCGGCCGCCGTACTCAAAAGACCCAGCGATAACACGCGTTCGGGATGAAGCAGCGCGTAGGCTGGCGCGATCATACCGCCCAAAGAGTGGCCAACTAGATGGGCACGCGCTATTCCCAATTTCTCTCGCAAATCTTCGAGATCGGAAACCAAATCATGGAGCGTGTAGGGCAACCCCGGCTTGGGTGAACGCGCATGTCCGCGTAGATCGTAGCGCACGCAGCGAAACGACGACTTTAGCCGTGTCACTACGCCGTCCCAGGTGTTTAGCGAAGCACCGACACCATGGATGAAGATGACCGGGGTTCCTTCACCTTCGACTTCATAATAGCAGTTAGTAATGTGTGCCCCCGACTGTTGTGGAAATCTAATTCCTGTTCTGTGAAGACCATCTTCGGGCAATGGCTTCGATATGCGCCGTACTCGTGCCACAGCAGCCACCAAGATACTTCGAGCCTGCGCTCGCGTATGTTTCCCACATCGATGCCGCAAACGACTCCGGATCTTCCGTATCCAAATCATCCAGGCCGTCGAGCTCTTCTGGTTCACGCGCCGATGTATTAGCGCACAAACCGAATATGCGCTCAGCCAATGATGTGCCGATGATCCCTTGCGTCTGCAGGCCCGCTGCAAAAACACGCGGGTGCACGCAGTTTACGCCATAGCCGGCGGGCGACGGTCGCATCGATCTCTTCAATCACCTGGCGCAACGGCGTGCCATCCAGGAGCCTGCCATTCTTGCGAATCACAAAGCTCAACATGTATGGCTTTGCCGTTTGCGCCATAAGTGTAGCCAGTGCAAGTGCCTCACCAAATGCCGGCAATGTCATCGCGATGAGTTGATCAACGTCGGTCTCGGCCAGTGCTTCGATTTGATAAGCATGAAATCTTTCCGCTTCTACCCGGCCTGGCGCCTCTTGCGGGCGATAGGCATCACCCTTCGGACCAACAATGGCGTCAACGAAGATGGGTGTGGCGGTAGCACCATAGGACGCACAGATGTCTCGCATAAACGCCACATTGTCCTGATTGACAGCCTTATTTCGAAAGCGTGATTGCGAGATCCGCTCAGCATTGGCGCGCCACGTTGCCGTTGCCGCCACCATGGGCAGACCGTATTTCTGACCAATGTCTAAATACTCTCTATGTGTTTCTTCCATCACGCGAGCGGATGCGGGATCGTAGATCAGACCCGCATGTGCGATGTGGGGATCAAACTCCACCGCCGGATCACGGCGCAGGCGCTCATACATCGAGCCCTCGCCGAGGATGGGCAACCCCGAGCGAACGACCGCCTGAAACGACACCGGGTGAGCGTTGGAATCGGGTGTCGCAGGCAGGCCAGGCATTATTAGTGAGCGTTCAGGTCTTGTAGTCGGGGCACTGCCGATCTAGTTTGCGCAGTAACGATTGCCATTCGGTAGATCCATCATAATTGTAATGCTCCGAACTGTACATCTGCTCCTGATAACGCGCGACACGCTCGGGATCCATCAGGCGCATCTTGTCACCGGTATACATGACCTTGAGCTGTACAGAACAAGCCTGTCGCAGGAAATAGGCACGGAAGAATACCTCTGCCGCAGTGCGCCCCAGCGCGTAGTAGCCATGATTATGGGAGATTATGATGTCGTGATTACCTAACGTTTTCTTAAACTTCTCAGCAAACACGTCATCTTCGAAAAACTCGTAATCGATATAGGTTGTAAGGTGCATGAGATAAACAGCCGCCTGTGACAGTGGCAATAAGCCGCTCTCGGTGGAGCTGACCGCCATTACGTCTTCGCAGTGGGCGTGAATAAAAAAGTTCACCTCTGGCCGGGAGCCGAAAATCCAGTTCGACAAGTTCTTAACACCGTCATTGATGGGATTGACAGCGGCAGTCGCTACGCTGGGGATTACTCTATCGACTGGGTTTCCTTTGCCATCGATCTTTATGAAGTCGGAGGCCCGAATCTCTTCGAAGAAGATCCCATACGGGTGAATCAGATAGTGATCGGGTTCATCTTTGACGCGGGCTCCCACCGCCTGGTTGCTGAGATCGGTCATGGCATAGATATCCATGATGCGGTAGAGCGCCGCCAGCTCGCAGCGCGTCTGCCACTCAGCATCGAACGCGATGTTCTCAGCCCGCATTGTCGTCAGATTTGCCATGTCATCTTCTCCTAGGTAGTAAATCGCGTAGGGCATTGATACGTAATATCGCCGTTTGAATCAAGCGAATGTTTGTTTATATTGGACACTTAACCTGTAGTCAGACCCTATGAGCGAACAGAAAGATCGTCATCAAACCATCGGGGTCACGCTGGTGATTGCCCACAGTGACACCCTAAGCCACCGATAGGCGCTGGTACACACGAGTGCCATGCCGGAGCAAAGAAGATCGAATGGGTAAAGCCCCGATGACCGAACTCAGACGCATACGGGATACCGAAATGAAAGGCCAACACATCGATATCGGGAAGCACTGAACACACGGCAGCAGTAGCCAGCAGCCGGTCGGAAACTACGCGCTTGCCAAAGCCAGCGCGAAGGGCGAGCGGGGCCATCGGATGAGAAAAGATCGTTGGCACAGTCAAATCTTAAGGGTCTAGCGAGGTAACATTAGGTGCTGCCCCTGAAATTTTACGCGGAAACTTTTTACCAACTTGCAGGACCCAGCCGTCGGTATCGATGCCGGTATAAAGTATTTAGCCTGGTTACGAGAAAACTTTACAGGCGACATTGGGCAGACTGAGCAAACCTGGTTTACACTGGCCGCATGCAACGCCGGCTATGGCCATGTGCTCGATGCACGCCGGTTAGCGGCAGAGTTAAAGCTCGATCCAGATCGTTGGTTTGGCAACGTAGAACAAGCAATGTCGCTGCTTTCCAAGCCCAAGTACTACAAGCGGACACGTTATTGGATATGTGCGCGGTGGGCAACCGGTCATCTACGTTCGAGAAATAAAGCAACGCTATGCCGCCTATGTACGCGCAGTGGCGCTATAATTTGCTCTCACCCTACAATGTTTCTATAGATGATGGACTCACGGGGTCAAGACGGTTTTCGTCTGCTATGGCCGGTTGTGTTTCTCGAACGTATGTTATCTGGGCACGAGCAGTCCAACCGCGAGCTTGAGCAACTGATTCTCGAACGCGAGGAAGCGCATGAGCGCATGACAACGGACTATCTTGACAAGAACCTGTTCTCGCTCAAGAGTCCTGCTGTCGATTGGCTAAAACGGAGCATCCACAAGTCGGCTATCGATTACTGTAAGCGCGCCGGTCAGGACTATCCCATCGACTGGTCATTACAGGGGTGGGCAAACGTAAATCGGCTTGGCGACTATCACGACCCCCACAACCATCCCTATGCCTACCTAAGTGGTACCTATTACGTCAGTGTGCCCGATTCTCGAGCACCACTTCGAAACCGCGCCGATGTGCGGCCGGGCTGCATTACGTTTTACGACCCGCGCAGCGCTGTGAACATGACCGCCATTAAGGACGACCCGCAGATCGAACCAGAGTTCACTGTTTCGCCGAAGGCTGGCATGATCCTCATGTGGCCAGCCTTCCTTATGCACTACGTACATCCCAATCTATCCGATGCGCTGCGTATCAGTATCAGTTTCAATCTCATTGTGAAGAATCCGACAGACTATTTGCCACAACAATAATAAATCGGATCTATCCTCTGTTTCACTGCATTTCGGAATTGCTGAGCTGCGCCAAAAACAACAGATGAATCAGTCCCAACGTGGCCACAAGGTCCACGCTCCGGCTCCAGACGGTCCGCCGCGCCGTGTATTCGCTATGGTTCTGATGGTGGTGAGCTCCGTGGCTATCAGCTTCGGTGGTCTTATTATCCGCAACATGGAAGATGCGGATTCTTGGCAGATTAATTTCTATCGATCAATAGCGCTGATGATTGCGGTTACAGTTATTCTTCTGTTCCAGTATCGAAAGTTGGCGATCACCCATGTAAAGGGTATCGGCCGATCCGGTGTCGTCGGCGGCGTTATGCTTGGCATAGCCGGCATTACCTTCCTGCAGTCACTTACGCACACAACTGTCGCGAATACGCTATTCATGTTGAGCGCGATTCCCTTCATCAC
>LXTK01000129.1 GCA_001643475.1 Proteobacteria bacterium SPGG2
GGCCAGGTTGCCCCCGGCGGCGCCGAGCGTTGAGTTTTGCCCGGAAATGCTTATAATTTGTGCCACGGGGGGGCGAGAACAAAGAAGGGGTTCGAAAAAAGTGGGCTTGACGCCCACTTTTGTGTGTATAGGACTGAGTCATGGCGGTAGCGAGCGCGCAGCTTCGTAAGATGTTGGAGCCTGGTGTCCAAGGCCAGGGTTTTGAACTCGTGGAGGTGGAGCTATCCGGCAGCAGTCGGCACAGCCTGTTGCGGGTGTATATCGACAGTCCGGCCGGGGTCACGGTGGATGACTGTGCCCGCGTCAGTAACCAGTTGAGCGCGATTCTTGATGTCGAGGATCTAATCGATGGCCGCTACACGCTCGAGGTGTCCTCGCCGGGCCTGGACAGGCCGCTGGTTAAACCGGAAGACTTCACACGTTTCACCGGCGAGATGATTAGAGTGCGGTTGGGCCAACCGCTTAGTGGTCGAAAGAACTTCAAGGGTCGCCTGATCGCAGTGGCTTCTGAACATGTGGTGCTGGGGCTAGACGGTGAAACGTTGGATCTGGCTTTTGACCGCATTGAAAAGGCCAGGCTTATACCGAAGTTCTAGGTATTGAATGGAGAACGAGCATGGGTAGTGAAGTATTATTGATGGTGGATGCTCTATCCCGCGATAAAGGCGTCGATAAGGAGGTCATCTTTCAGGCGATCGAAGCGGCCTTGGCGACCGCCACGCGCAAGCGTCACAAAGATGAAATCGACGCCCGTGTTGCCGTCCATCAAGACACCGGAGAGTACGATACATTCCGGCGGTGGGAAGTGCTTGCTGATGATTCCGAAGAAATCGAGTTTCCGGGTCGCCAGTTGGCGTTGAGCCAGGCGAGAGAGCGCGACCCCAATATCGAGGCCGGGGAATTCATCGAAGAGCCATTAGAAGCGGTTGTGTTTGGCCGCATCGCGGCGCAGGCTGCCAAGCAGGTCATTCTGCAAAAGGTGCGTGAAGCAGAGCGCGAGCAGACCGTGAGGCAGTATCAAGAGCGCAAAGGCCAAATGGTTACTGGCGTTGTGAAACGCATGGAGCGTGGGGATGTGATCATTGATCTCGGTGATGCCGAGGCGTTGTTGTCCAAAACAAAGATGGTCCCACGCGAAGGATTGCGGCCAGGCGATCGTGTCCGTGCGTATCTTGAAGATGTCGAATCTGTGCCCCGCGGCCCGCAGCTGTTCTTGAGCCGAACGGCGCCGAACTTACTGATCGAACTTTTCAAACTGGAAGTACCGGAGGCAGGTGAGGGTCTGATTGATATACATGCGGCGGCACGTGATCCTGGTCTTCGCGCTAAAGTTGCGGTGAGCACGAATGACCCACGCATAGACCCAATCGGTGCATGCGTGGGTATGCGCGGCTCGCGCGTGCAAAGCGTGTCAAACGAATTGGCGGGTGAGCGCGTTGACATTATTCAGTGGGCCGAAGATCCCGCCCAGTTCGTGATTAATGCCCTGGCGCCAGCTGAGGTGCTGTCTATTATGGTTGACGAAGAACTCAACAGCATGGATGTGATGGTAGATGAGATGCAGCTATCCCAGGCGATTGGTCGCGGCGGGCAGAATGTCCGGTTGGCGTCGGAATTGACGGGATGGGAACTGAATATCATGACTGAAGAGGCCGCGACCACAAAGACAACTTCGGAAGCGGCCAGCGCGGTCCAGCTTTTTATGCAGCAATTGGATGTCGATGAAGAAGTGGCGACCATCCTTGCGCAAGAGGGGTTTACAAACCTCGATGAGATCGCATACGTGCCCAAGCAAGAACTACTAACAGTCGAAGGCTTTGATGAGGGCCTGGTTGACGAACTACGCAATCGTGCCCACGATGCGTTACTGACCAATGCAATTGTAGTGGAGGAGAAGATTAGTTTGGCCCAACCTGATGCCGATTTGCTCGAGATGGAAGGCATGGATGAGCATACGGCGCATCTGTTTGCCAGCCACGACATCAAAACGCGTGAAGAACTTGCCGAACAGTCCATTGATGAGTTAATGGAGATTGAAGGCATTGATGACGAGGAACGCATGAAACAGTTGATCATGACGGCGCGAAAACCTTGGTTCGAGAATCAGGACGAGGCAAAGTAGCTTCTCTATGGCGCAGATCACTGTAAAGGCGTTTGCTGACCGAATCGGGGTACCTTCCGAGACGTTACTACGACAGCTCAACGCTGCTGGTATTGATGGCAAAACTTCTGCCGACGCACTCAGCGAAGAAGAAAAGGTGACTTTGCTTAGTTTTCTACGGGGCGGGGAAGAACAAGCGCCAACGCGCAAAAAGATTTCTGTAAAGCGCAAATCGACTAGCCAGATTACGCAGAATACAAGGTCAGGGGCGAGACACACGGTTCAGGTGGAGGTGCGCAAACGCCGTACGTTCGTTAAACGGGCGGAGGTTGAGCCAACACCAGCTGTCGAACCACCGATGATTGAGCCAGAACAGCAACAACCGCCAGTTGCAGCAGAGGCGACGCCTGCCTCTGATACGGTCACCGAGGATGTTACCGCGCAGTCGGAACAGCCTGTCGCAGAACCTGTTTCACAAGAGCCAAGCGCCAAGGAAGAGTTGGTGCCGGACGTTGAGCCGATTTTGGCACCTGTACCTGAGGTGGCCCCACCACCAAAAGAAAAACGGGGTGCTACGTCAAAGGAGAAAAAGGAGAGAAAACGTAAGCCAGAAAGGCCAGAAGAACCGGAGCGAGTCGAGTTGCACGTGGCCGACACCAAAAAGAGTCGGCGGCGGGCGCGACCCGTCTCTAGGAAGGCGGTCGTCACCAGCATGTCGGGTCAGCATGCTTTTGAGAAGCCAACGCTGCCGGTAGTGCGTGATGTTGTGTTGCCCGAGACCGTCACAGTAGCCGAACTTGCGCAACAGATGTCGGTAAAGGCGGCCGAGGTCATAAAGGTCCTGATGGGTCTTGGCAGTATGGTGACCATCAACCAAGTATTGGATCGCGATACGGCGACGATCGTCGCCGAGGACATGGGCCACTCGGTTAAGGAAGCGCGACCAACAAGCCCTGAGGCACTTCTGACAGATACGACACAGATAGCTGCCGACGCTGAACCGCGACCACCCGTCGTCACCGTTATGGGTCATGTCGATCACGGCAAGACATCGTTGCTCGACTGTATCCGCAAGACGCGGGTAGCAAGTGGTGAAGCCGGCGGCATCACGCAACACATCGGTGCCTACCATGTAAAGACAGAGAAGGGGGTCGTGACTTTTCTCGATACGCCGGGTCACGAGGCGTTTACGGCGATGCGCGCACGTGGTGCGAAGGCTACCGATTTAGTGATCCTGGTAGTGGCTGCGGACGATGGTGTCATGCCGCAGACGGTTGAGGCCATTCACCACGCTCGAGAGGCGGGTGTTCCGATCGTGGTCGCGGTGAATAAGATCGATAAGCCCGAAGCGGATCCGGAGCGCATGAAACAAGAGCTGACCAAGCACGAGGTCATCCCCGAACAATTCGGTGGTGAAGCCCTGTTTGTCAATGTATCTGCCAAGACAGGCGAGGGGGTTGATGCGCTACTTGATGCGATCTTGCTTCAGGCCGAGTTGCTCGAGTTAAAGGCAGTGAACGTCGGTCCCGCGTCGGGAACCGTCATTGAAGCGCAGCTCGATAAGGGACGTGGGCCGGTGGCGACGGTGCTCGTACAACAGGGGGTTTTGCGCAAGGGCGATATTGTCTTGGCTGGTAGCGAATATGGTCGTATCCGCGCCATGCTCGATGAGAATGGTAAGTCGGTAAAAGAGGCTGGGCCTTCAACCCCAGTAGCGATACAGGGATTGTCCGGGGTACCTAGGGCCGGCGATGACGTTGTCAGCGTTGAGAGTGAGCGCAAGGCCCGGGAAATTGCGTCGTATCGTCAAGATCAAAACAAAGATTCCAAGCTCGCGCGCCAGCAGGCAGTAAAACTGGCCAATGTCTTCGAACAGATGCAAGAAGGTGAAGTCAAGACCTTGAACTTGCTTATAAAGGCGGATGTTCAGGGATCTGTGGAGGCGCTTACCGATACGCTCCAAAAACTGTCTAACGAAGAAGTGAAAGTGAAAGTCGTTCATGGGATGGTGGGTGCAATCAGCGAGTCTGATGTGAATCTAGCAGTTGCTTCGCAGGCAATCATAATCGGTTTTAATGTTAGAGCCGATAGTGCAACAAGAAGACTGATCGAAAGCGAAGGTGTCGATGTTCACTATTACAACGTGATTTACGACACCGTAAACGATATCAAGGATGCTATCGAAGGGCTGCGCCAACCTCAGATCCGAGAACAAATCATCGGCTTGGCCGAAGTGCGGGATGTTTTTCGAGCGAGGAAAATTGGAGCGATTGCAGGTTGTTACGTCACAGAAGGGGTGGTCAAACGTAACTGGCCGATTCGCGTGTTGCGAGATAATGTCGTCATCTTCGAGGGTGAACTCGAGTCATTGCGTCGCTTTAAAGAGGACGCCGGTGAGGTTAAGGCAGGATTGGAGTGTGGTATCGGCGTGAAGAACTATAATGACGTCAAGGTGGACGACCAGATCGAAGTCTATGAACAAATCGAGGTGGCGCGGTCCACTTAGCAGTTCCTAGCAGTTTTTGGGTACGAACAAGGCGGCAATGAACTTGTTCGATACGGGTGAGTGTCTATGCATCAAGATTCGAACCGCCGACGACGCGTGGCTGAACTGCTTAAGCGGGAGCTAGCAGTCCTAATCCAACACCAACTCAATGATCCGCGGGTACAAGGGGTGACGCTCACCGCCACGGAGGTTGCTCGCGACCTTTCTTCGGCCAAGGTCTACTTTACATGTCTAGCCAGTACCCATAGTGTCAAGCCTTGTGTTACCGCGCTGAACAAGGCAACGCACTTTTTGCGTCGACAGTTGATGGATCGACTAACATTGCGTAGTGTGCCGACGTTGCGTTTCTATTACGATGAGTCGGTTGAAAGGGGAGCTGCGCTCTCGAGCCTTATTGACAGCGCGCGTTCGCAAGACAAGCGAAACGAAACCGATTAAGGGATAAGGATATTGTCTAGGGGACGTCGAAACTGCATTCATGTGAACGGCATTTTTTTGCTCGACAAGCCAGCATGGATGACCTCAAATCAGGCTTTGCAGGCCAGCAAGCTGAGTTTTAATGCTTGCAAGGCCGGCCACACCGGGAGCTTAGATCCTATCGCGACCGGCCTATTACCGATTTGCCTTGGGGAAGCAACCAAGATATCTCAATTTCTGCTTAATGCGGACAAGCGCTACCGGACTGTATTCAAGCTTGGTGAAACTACCAGCACTTACGATAGCGAGGGTGAGATTGTTGACAAACGGCCGGTCAGCGTAAGCTGGGGGGCTGTGAAGCGGGCTGTGCGTCGATTTGAGGGTGAGATCGAACAGATCCCGCCTATGTATTCGGCTATCAAGCACGGCGGCAAGCCATTGTACAAACTAGCGCGCAAAGGCGTCGACGTGGATAGGAAGCCGCGTCGTATTACGGTCTACCGGATTAATTGCCTGGATTTCAAAGACGACCTCTTGGATCTGGAGATTCACTGCTCCAAGGGGACCTACATTCGCGCATTGGCGCATGATTTGGGCCAGCTGCTTGGCTGTGGTGCGCATATCGTCAATCTTCGGCGGCTCGCGGTAGGTGAGCTTTTGGTTGAGCGGGCGACAGGATTGAAGCAACTGAAGGCGATTAATACGCTGTCGGGGCGTGAGGCGCTACTACTGCCCATAGATGTGGCGCTTTCAAGTCTACCCGATGTGCACCTTACACCCTTGGCTGCGCACTACCTATGTCGGGGGCAACCCGTATCAGTGAGGCATCCTCATGGTCCAGGGTGGGTCCGACTATATGGTGAGGGCGCACGTTTTCTTGGGATGGGCCAGGTTTTGGATGACGGTCGAGTCGCACCGCGCCGGCTTATGGTGCAATCTAGCCGATCTGATTGAAGACCTAGATTTTGTTGAGGGAACGCTAGGGCATAGGTAGAATACGCGCCTTCTGAGGGATGGCATAAACAAGGTCAAGACTGCTTAGTTATGAGGGGATGCTAGATGGCGCTCACGGCAGGAAATAAAGGCAAGGTTGTGCAAGATTACAGGATGCATCAACGTGACACTGGTTCACCGGAGGTTCAGATAGCCCTGTTGTCGGCACGAATCAACGACTTATCCGGTCACTTTCAATTACACCCGCACGATCGTCATTCGCGTTTGGGACTGCTGCGAATGGTCAACAAGCGAAGAAAGATGCTTGAGTACCTGAAGCGAATAGAGGCGGGCCGCTATCGTACGCTCATTGAGCGCCTCGGTCTGCGTAAGTAAATCGAGACCGAGGACAGAGCATTGAGCAAGATCACCAAATCCTTCCAGTACGGCCAACACACCATCACACTCGAAACCGGAGAGATTGCGAAACAGGCGAGCGGCGCAGTCGTAGCGAGCATGGGGGACACAGTAGTGCTTGCTACTGTCGTTGCCGAGAAGGAACCTAGGGTTGGTAAGGATTTCTTTCCGCTTACCGTCGACTATCAAGAAAAAACCTTCGCGGCCGGACGAATACCAGGTGGTTTCTTTAAGCGTGAAGGACGCCCTTCGGAAAAAGAAATCCTCACCTGCCGTTTGATCGATCGACCGGTACGTCCCTTATTTCCCGACGGTTTCCGCAATGAGGTTCAGGTTATTGTGACCGTGTTATCCCTGGACCCTGATATCAACCCCGACATTATCTCCATTATTGGCGTGTCAGCCGCGTTATCCTTATCTGGCGCCCCTTTTCGGGGTCCGATTGGAGCAGCCAGGGTCGGTTATGCGGGTGGTGAGTATATTCTCAATCCAACCCATACTCAGCTTGTTGACTCGAAGCTCGATTTAGTGGTGGCTGGCACCGAAAACGCCGTGTTGATGGTTGAATCCGAAGCCAAAGAGCTTACCGAAGAAGTCATGCTTGGCGCAGTACTATTCGGCCACGAGCAGATGAAAATAGCCATTGAAGCTATTCGTTCCTTAACGGAGGAAGTTGGAACAGAATCGTGGGACTGGCAGCCGCCAGCTAAGGACGCGGCAATGCTAGCGTCCGTAGGCGCAGCAACGGAGTCTGACATCGGTAACGCTTATGACATAGCGGAAAAGGTAGCGCGGCAGAATAAATTGGCCGAAATACGTGAACGCACGGTTACGCAATTGGCCGGAGCCGACGCTAGTGACGAAGACATTGCGAACATCAAGAATGCCATTAAGGACATAGAAAAAGATATAGTGCGCGGCCGTATTTTGCAGGGTAAGCCGCGTATAGACGGGCGTGATACCCGTACGGTGCGACCCATCGACATTCGTGTCGGCTTGCTACCACGGACCCACGGTTCGGCGCTATTCACACGCGGCGAGACCCAGGCGTTGGTAGTGACAACGCTAGGAACCGGGCGCGACGCACAACTGATCGATGCACTCGAGGGTGAACGCAAAGAACCCTTTATGCTGCACTACAATTTCCCGCCTTATTGCGTCGGCGAAAGCGGTAGGGTGGGCTCACCCAAACGTCGCGAGATCGGTCATGGGCGACTCGCTAAACGCGGTATCGCCGCTGTTATGCCTGACATGAACGAATACCCTTACGTAGTTCGGGTTGTGTCTGAGATTACCGAATCAAATGGTTCAAGTTCTATGGCAACAGTATGTGGTACTAGCTTGTCGATGATGGACGCAGGCATACAGATCAAGGCGCCGGTAGCCGGAGTCGCGATGGGGCTGATTAAAAAGGATAATCGTTTCGCAGTGCTCACTGACATCCTTGGCGACGAAGATCATCTCGGTGATATGGATTTCAAGGTTGCGGGTACCAATGAAGGTATTACCGCGTTGCAGATGGATATCAAGATCGAGGGTATCACAAAGGAGATCATGCAAGCTGCTTTAGAGCAAGCTAAGGAAGGTCGTCTGCAGATATTAGGTATCATGAATCAGGCGATCTCGGAGCCACGTGCCGAGCTCTCGGAGTATGCGCCCCGTATCATCACCTTCAAGATTAATCCGGAAAGAATTCGTGATGTTATTGGCAAAGGCGGAACAACCATTCGTGCGATCTGTGAAGAGACGAGTGCTATCATCGATATTGTCGACGATGGTACCGTTACGATTGCCTCAGCAGACAACGCTGCGGCTCAAGAAGCTCGTCGACGCGTCGAGCAACTCACCGCTGATGTTGAGGTCGGTACGATATATGAGGGTAGAGTCGCAAAGCTCATGGATTTCGGCGCGTTTGTCACGATCTTGCCCGGGCGAGACGGTCTGGTACATATTTCACAGATATCCAACGAACGTGTCGAAAATGTTAGTGACAAGCTCAAGGAAGGCGACAACGTGAAGGTGAAGGTTCTCGAGGTCGATAAGCAGGGCAGGATTCGACTTAGCATGAAAGCTGTTGAACGAGAGGCGGCGCAACATTGATGATGGCGTAACCGGGCCGCGGTTGATCGGAACCCAAAGCCCTTCAAATTATTGATTTATAAAGCAAGTTACATCGGGCCGGAGACCAACGCTATGCATGGTCCTGGCGTCACGCCCTTATTCTTTTAACAATCTTTACGACCGTGCATTAGGCCCGCGAGTAGTTTAGTGCCATGAATTACTTTGCGTATGGCTCGAATCTTTACTGGCCGCGGATGAGGCAGCGCGTTCCGTCGGCCCGGTTTGTCGCCGTCGGAAAACTACCAGGATATGTGCTCAAGTTCCACAAACGGGGCGCAGATGAGTCTGCTAAATGCAATGCGTACCCGACTGGCCTTGCCGATGACGAAGTGTATGGCGTCGTCTTTAATATCGATGCAAATGAAAGACCTTTGCTCGACGCAGCTGAAGGTCTTGGTAACGGCTATAACCACACGCAAATCGAGATAGTTACCTACGCCTCGGTACTGACCGCATTTACCTATACGGCGGATCCCCGTTTTATCGACGATAATCTGACCTCCTTTACCTGGTACAAGAAATATGTTGTCGAAGGCGCCAAGCACTACGTGCTGCCCGCAACCTATATTCGTCTGCTCGAGAATATAGACGCTGTTCCCGACGATGACCATCAACGGGCCCGCCGGCATGCCGACGTTCTAGCAAACACTGCGGCCGATTGGGATTCTTAGTGAGTATCATCTTATGCTGCGGCCGTTTTGCTGATGTTTAAGCGTAATATCAGGTGTTCTACGATTCGGGTTTCCAACCAGTAGTCGGTACGCCAAGGCCAGGTTCCGGCCACAAAACCTACATGGCCGCCACGCGCATAGAGTTCAAGCTTGGCTTTCTCTGGCAGCTCTTCGGCGGTGGGTATGGCATCTTCCGTCATGAATGGGTCGTCACGAGCATGTAGGATGAGCGTATCAACGTTTATGTTTGTGAGGTACTGCCGCGAGCTCTCGCTAGCGTAATAGTGTTCTGCATCTCTAAAGCCATGCAGTGGCGCCGTGACTGCATCATCGAAAGCACGAAAGTTCTTGAGTGAATCCAGATTGTTAGCACGAACATTAAGCGACATGCGTCGTAGTTTTTGTTTGACTTTTCGTCGCAAGCTACGCAAGAGCTTCCATTGGTAAACTCTCGAGAAACCCTTATCCATCCGATCCGCTGACGATGCCAACAGAAATGGTACCGATACGGCAACCGCTGTTGTCAGTAATGTCTGCTTGCCAGTTTCTGCCAACCACTTTAGAAGAACGTTGCCGCCTAGTGAGTAGCCCACTGCGGCAATCATTACATCCGGTTCCCGCTGCTTTAGTGTTTTGACAAGGTACGCCAAGTCAGCCGTGTCGCCGGAATGATAACTGCGCGGCAGGCGATTAAGGGTACCGCTGCAGCCACGAAAGTGTATGACCACCGAGCGTATTCCGTAGCTTTGCAATGCTTTGAGAAGACCTCGTGCATAGGCTGAGTTCGAAGACCCTTCGAGCCCATGCAAGATAATAACAACTGGGCCCGTCTGTGCCTCGGTCCACCGCAAGTCTACAAAATCGCCATCCGGCAGCTCCAAGCGCTCGTGCCTCAATTGTACGCGTGGTCTGCGTCGGATGAAGGTGGGCCATAGGGTCTGCATGTGTGGTCCACGGCACCACCACGCGGGCTCAAAGGCTTTGCTGATAGGCATTACCCAAGGATTGCGGCACGTGCCGCCTGATTGTTATTTCAGTTCGGAAAGCTTTTTCCTAAGGACATCAAGCTCATATTCGAAGTCTAGACTTAGCTTGTTGTTACAGAGTTCGATCAGCGGCAATACGGTCAGCACGAGATCGGCCAGATAGGGTTCCAGTTTTCCAGGGTTACCGTTCTGTAACATCCTCAAGGCAGTATCGATGTCCGGCTGCTCAACGATAATGCTATCTTCGTCTTCCCTCTCTGCCAGATCACTAACACTCAATCGGTTACCGCCGGCGGCTTTCGCAGACGCAACACGCCCCTCAGCGACTGTCAACAATTCCTCAATGGAGTTCCCCCGATCGCGCCCCAGGGTCACCAAACCAATGCTTGCGGTTACCGGTATTGTTACACTATCGTGACTAAACGGTTCGGCGCTGATGGCACCGCGAAGGCGTTCGCAGACGATGGCAGCATCGAGGCGTCCGGTGGTTGGTGCCATAATCACGAATTCACCGCCGCCGGTGCGTGCAACTAGATCTTCAGACCGTGTCTGAGCAACTAAAATCTTTGCCAGCCAGACCAACAACCGATCACCACAATCGTCACCGTGTTGGCCATAGATGACTTTGAAATCATCGATGTCGAGTTTAATTAAGGAAAATTCGTCGCTTCTGCCGGTGATGTTGGCGAGCTCCTCGTTGCCACGCTGTAGTAATATTCGGCGACTATTGAGTTGTGTGAGTGGATCTATACTCGCCAGCTTATCGTCTATGGCTTCGACATCATGCGCTAGTTTACGTGCCGTCTGATCTAATTTCGCCTGTGTACGTGTACATGTGAGTAGGCGGGCGCTGTCGATTGGTTTAGTAATGAAATCGTTAGCACCGCACGCGAAGGCACGTTCTCGCGTGTCATCGTCTTCGGCGCCAGTGATGACGATCACCGGTACATCGCGGATTCGAGTCTGATCGGCAGCACGAATCCGACATATCAAAGCATACCCGTCGAGTTTCGGCATGAGCACATCGGCAATCACAACCTGGATTTGGTCGTCTTCGGTTAGCTTTTGCCAGCCCGCCTCACCATCATCAGCTTCGGCTACGTCGAACTCAGCCTGGATGAATTTACTGATGGCCTTGCGCATGACACGCGAATCGTCAACCACGAGCACGCGTGGCTTTTCTGAGCTTGCGGGAGCGTTTTGAGTGGTCATTCTTGTCAATTCGTGCTGTCAGGGTTGTTTGGTTGTCGAATAAGGGCGCCGGCCGATTCAGTATATGTCCGTCTTTACTAAGATAGACCAGCCGAGTCAAGCATTCAAAGCAAACAGTTACCAGAAATAGATCAACACCAGCAAGCCAAATACGATTCGGTAGTAGGCGAAAGCAGCGAAATTGTGGTGTGCGACATAGGCCAAAAACGCCCTTATTACGATCAGGGCAGTCACGAAGGCCGTGACAAATCCCACCGTAAACAGCGCCGTGTTTTCGGGACTGAGGACGTGGCGACTGGCAATGAGCTCATAGCTTGTGGCAGCGAGCATCGTCGGTATTGCCAGGAAGAAGGAAAACTCAGTAGCAGTCGTGCGTGAAAGACCCGTCAGCAGCCCGCCCATGATCGTCGCGCCGGCCCGTGATACACCAGGGAATAGAGATAGCGTTTGCGCAACGCCGATTTTTAAGGCATCACTTGGTCGTAAGGACTCGAGATCCTGCACGCGGGCACGGCGTGGTGTTCGTTCTATCAATAGAATAATCACGCCGCCAACGATGAGGGCCCCGGCGACCGCCATCGGATTGAAGAGATAGGCTTTTATCTGCTTGTGTAGTGCGAGTCCGACTAAGGCGGCAGGGACAAAGGCGATCGTCAGATTCAGCCAGAACCGTTGGATGACGCCCTGGTTAAGCCCAGCGACAAAACTTGCGAGTCGCTGCCGATAGTGCCATACGACAGCCAGTATCGCGCCAAGCTGGATGAAGATTTCAAAGGTCTTAGCGTGGGCACCGGTGAAGCCAAGGAAATCGCCGATAATGATTAAGTGGCCGGTGGAGGATACCGGCAGGAATTCGGTCAACCCTTCAACAACACCAAGAATAAGTGCCGTAAGTAACAGTACGAGGTCCATAACGATCAGGTAGTGAAGTTCAACGCCTGACCGCAGACGTTCTCACGGATCCGATTTTGGTCAAATGCAACATAGCCACCTACGATAGTGTAGATGGGCCACCCTGTGAGTGGCCATCCATGGTAGGGAGTCCAACCAACCTTTGTGAACATATCTTGATTGCGCGCAGGCCGTACTGCATCAATGTCAACGAGTGTGAGGTCGGCGTCCCAGCCTTCGGTAATCTTTCCCTTGTTGGCGATGCGATAAGCCTCGGCCGGCCCCCAGCACATCCATTTCTGGAGTTCTGCCAACGTGCATTTTCCAGCCTTCATGTGGGTTAACATCAGTGGTAATGAGGTTTCAACGCCGGGCACGCCGGAAGGGCTCTGCGAGTAGGGCTGCTTTTTTTCCTCCATCGAGTGTGGTGCGTGGTCGGTTGCAATGAAGTCAATCACACCATCGTGAAGTGCCTGCCACAGCGCAGCGTTGTCCTTAGGTTGCCGGATGGGGGGATTCATCTGTACAAGTGTGCCTTGTCTGGCGTAGTGCTCGACGTTTAGGTAGAGATGATTGGGAATGACTTCAGCTGTCACCCATGATGGTTTATGGTTCTGTAGCTGCTCTACTTCGTCGTGGGTAGACAAATGTAGAATATGCAGGCGTCGCTCATAGCGCGTAGATAATGTGAGCGCGAGCTCAGTGGCCAAGGCAGCGCACCGGTTGTCTCGGATTTCAGAGTGTACACGAGGGTCAGTGTTTTCCGCGAATAGGGCACGACGTTCCCGAATGCGTTTCTCATCTTCAGCATGCACTGCAATGAGTCGATCGCCATTGGCAAAGATGTGCTCAAGGTCTTGCGGGTCGTGGACGAGCAGATCACCAGTACTCGCACCCATAAAGATCTTGATCCCGCAAACTGGTGACGCTGTGTTGATCTCATGAAGATTATTGGGTGTGGCGCCAATAAAAAATCCATAGTTGGCAACACACTTGCGCTTGGCGCTCGCGAGTTTGCTGTCTAGTGAACTCTGGTCTATGGTTGGTGGGTTGGTGTTTGGCATCTCCAGGAAACTCGTAACACCACCTTTGACCGCAGCGCGTGAACCGCTAGCCAAGTCTTCCTTATAGGTTGCGCCCGGCTCACGGAAGTGGACCTGTGGGTCGATGACGCCAGGCAGTAGGAGTTTACCGCCGGCATCAATCGTTTCGTCTGCCTGTGCGTCTAACGAAGGTCCAGTCTTCGCGATTAAACCGCGTTCGCAAGCGAGATCGCCCTCGTATATGGATCCGTCCGGTTGCGCAATGCGAGCGTTGCGCACAAGCAGGCTATACAAATACGTCTCCCGAAAACGAAAAGGGGACAAGTGTCCCCTTCTGATTCCGTGTTACTGATCTTTCGTCTGACGTTGGGGTCGTTATTGGACGATCAGGCCATTTGTTTTTCACGAATCTCGTCGAGTGTCTTGCAGTCGATACACAATTGTGCCGTAGGTCTCGCCTCTAGCCGCTCGATACCGATCTCGACGCCGCAAACTTCACAATAGCCGTAATCGCTGGACTCAGTTCGTTCGAGCGCCTCGTCGATCTTTTTGACGAGCTTGCTTTCCCGGTCACGGCTGCGCAGCTCCAAAGAGATATCGGTCTCCCGACTTGCACGGTCATTCGGGTCGGAGTGAAGGGTCTGTTCGTTTCGCATCTGACTAACGGTGCGCGACAGCTCATCCAACAGATCTGCCTTCCAGGAAGATAGCATCCTGCGAAAGTGCGCAAGCTGTTTCTTATTCATATATTTCTCACCTTTTTTCCGCACATAGGGTTTGACACCGCCGTGCAGTGCATTCGTCGCAGGTTCACCCCTTTTTCTGGCCGGCATATTTCCACTCCTAACTTTGCTATGCCTGGAAAAAATTAGGCGCGAATCTATACCAGAAAGGCAAGGCTGGTGCAAGGAAGCCGTTCCGCCAATTAACCCTGCAGCAGGATTAATGCAAAAACGTTCAGCCTTCGTGGTGCGCATTTTACAACGGCCCTTCCTGCTGGTAGGCACCACGAATGGTGTTGAGCCCACCCGCAGCGGTTGGCGGCACTATAGGCCAATTTTTTGACGGCAGGCGGCTCCACAGGAAGTAAAAACGCAAATTTACCCAACTAATACCGTCTTATCCGGGTTTTGGCGACTTGGCATGCTGCTTGCCTAGGTAAGGGAACCGTGTGCTTGTGCAAGGTGTTATGGGCGATGAAAAATGCCAACCTGCCCGCATCTCTGGTGCGAGAGATTAATACGCTGATGTCTAAATGTGAGGCAATCTGCGATGCCGATCCCGAAATGTGGGATGTCGTGGCCATGGTCTACATTGGCGATCTCTACTCGTTGAGGGAAGACACCTGCGGCGTTGATACTGTGACGCAGCCGGCATGGCTGTATCCCAGCGACTTGGATATTGACGTGGTTTAGTGGTGCCGCCTTGTCCTAGGCGATGGGCACTTCGGGGCTGTTGCCCCATTCTGACCAAGAACCCGGATATCCTCTTACGCGTTCGTAGCCAAGACTCTTTAGCGTCATATAGGTATGCGCGGATCGGTGGTGCGTATGGCAGTAGGTGACTATCTCTTTCTCGGGGACTACACCCAGGCTGGTCAGCGCCGACTTCAGTTCATCTTGTGTCCGCAAACGCAGATTGCGTGTCGGGTCCATGGCATTTACCCAGTCGAAATTTACCGCACCAGGAATATGGCCCGCACGAGCGGCGCGTTGCTGTTGGCCATGGTATTCGGCTGGGCTACGAGTATCCACCAGTTGCACCGACGCGTCATCGAGGTGTCCCAAAATATAGGCCTTATCCGCAATAGCATCGTCATTGATGACTACTTGAAACTGGTTCTGGACAGGCGTGACTGCTTTGTTATCGAGTGGCCGATTCTCCGCCACCCACGCATGCAAACCGCCGTTTAGCAAGCTGCCTTGTGAGTGACCAACGGCATCGAGCGTCCATAGAAACCGCGCGGCGCTGCCGCCACCTTCATCGTCGTAGGCGACAACAGACGTGTTGTTCGAAAGGCCCAGGGCGCTTAGCACTTGTGTGAGCTGGGTTTCGCCGGGAAGGCATCCCAT
>LXTK01000098.1 GCA_001643475.1 Proteobacteria bacterium SPGG2
GATCATTAGTAATAACAGTTACCAAGTCGATCGCTAATTCTGATGCTGAATTACTTATAAATACTGGTAGTATATAAGTACTATCAGTTTCTGAACCAACAATAATGGTTATTATTCCTGCTGATGTGGCTAATCCACAAGCGATGAAACGGTTGCGAGAAATTAAAAAACGTTCTGAGGATAAGCCCTTTTCTATTTTAATTTCACAACGCGGTTTGATATCCAATTATACGTCTATTTCCGGACCGGCTTTATACAAACTGATTTATAATTATTGGCCGGGGCCATTAACTGTCATTGTTCCTTGTGTCAGAGCACTCTCAAGCGCGTGTTCTAGAGTCTCTATACGTTCTTTCAGGTCTGGCGACTTCATTAAACCTCCTGACGGAACCGGTGTCAATTTGCCTGCGCCGTAGCCGCCGCTAATATCAAAATCCTACGCGATGAAAAAATCATCGAAAATGTAGACCGTGAAACCGGCCCTTATCTGCGTAAGCGTTGGAGCGAGTTAGCCGATCATCCGTTGGTCGGCGAAGCACGGAGTGCCGGTTTCCTCGGCGCGCTCGAGTTAGTTAGAGACAAGAAAAAGAAACGGAAATTTCAGCCAGAAGGCAAAACGGCGGGATTGTGCCGAGACCTGTGCTTTGACAATGGGCTGGTGATGCGTGCGGTGCGCGACGCCATGATTATCTCGCCGCCATTGATCATCACCAAGTCACAAATCGATGAACTAATCGCGATTGCAAGAAAATGTCTGGACATGACTGCGGCACAATTGGGCGTAAAATAACCCGCGTTAATCCTCGGTGCTAGTGGAATGAGCAACGATCTTCCTTTAGAGGGTGGCTGCCTGTGCGGCGCAATCCGCTATCGATTGAATGCGAGACCACTAGATGCGGGGTATTGTCACTGCCGTTTATGTCAGCGCTCGGCCGGGGCACCAGTGCTTGCCTGGGCGACGATACCCATCGATGATTTCGTGTGTACAGGCGAGCCGGGCAGATATCGATCTTCATCGTGGGGTCTTCGTTTGTTTTGTCGCGATTGTGGGACCCAGATTGGCTATCGAGAGGTCGAGAATGCGAAAACGATGGATATCAACATCGTCACCCTCGATGATCCCGAGCAGATCGTACCCGAATACCATATTTGGACACACAGTCAGTTGGATTGGTTCGATGTCAGAGATGATCTGCCACGGCACGAAGATTCAGGCCCCGACCAGTAGTCGTTTCAAAAAGTAACTCGCTTCTCGCATGTATCACCCATCCATCTACGATGACACTCAGCCTGTACCCAGTTATTGGGAAGCGACTGACACGCGAGGCGGTAACGGTTACCAACCGCTCCTAAGCGACGTCGCGTGTGATGTCGCCATTATTGGTGGTGGTTACACAGGGCTGTCCGCTGCCTTGCACTTGGCCAGGGATTATGACATCGACGTTCGTGTGTTAGAGGCGGGGCATATCGGTTGGGGCGCATCGGGCCGCAACGGTGGATTTTGCTGTTTGCCAGCCAGCCGACTATCGATCCAACAATTGATACAACGATATGGTCTCGATGCGACCAAGCGATTCTTCGCGATCCAGCTTGAAGGCATGGACTTGGTGGCGTCGCTTGCGGCTGACGAAAACATAGACCTCGATCGCCAAGGCGATGGTAACTTTACGGTTGCCCATCACCCATCAAGATTTCAAGCGCTACAAGAAGAAGCACAAGCGCTGTCGTCCTTGTTCGGAATCAAGACACGTGTATTAACTAGGTCTGAGTTTATAGAAGTGGGGCACGACTCAACCGAACAATACGGCGCCATGCACATGGCCGCCGGCTTTGCACTAAACCCGCTCAAGTTTCTAAAAGGTCTAGCCGCCGCGACGGCCCGACGCGGCGCTCGGTTACATCCCCATAGTCGGGTTCTCGAATGGGTACACGCTGGTGGCGTGCATCGCCTGGTTACCAGAGAAGCGACGCTCACGGCGCACCGTGTTATTGTCGCCACAAACGGGTTCACCCGCGAGGGGTTGCATCAGGCGTTCGATAAAATGATGTTGCCGGCGTTATCCAACATCATTACGACGCGTCCGCTGACCGATGAAGAACTAGAACGACAAAAGTGGCATACGTCGACACCGATCTGTAACACACGAAACCTGTTGTTTTACTATCGTATGCTACCGGATCGCAGTTTCATGTTCGGTACCCGCGGCGATACCACAGGGCATCCCAAGGATGGTGCGCGTATGCGGGACTGGATGATCCGCCGGCTGGCCGAGGTATTCCCCGGTTGGCGGGATGTGCCGATTACCCACTTTTGGCGCGGACTTGTCTGTATGACCCGTAAGCTCACACCATCGGTTGGGCAGCTGGATGATGATGCTAGCGTTTGGTACGGTTTCGGTTATCAGGCCAATGGCGTGAACACTGCCCCTTGGGCCGGTATGATGTTGGCACGACATATTGCGGAGCCGAACAAATACGTTGAACCTTTTCCTAGCGTAATACATGGACTGGCACCGAAATTTCCTTTTGCCGCAATACGCCGTTGGGCGCTACGAGCGGCCTACACATACTATCGGATTCAAGACGCAAGGTAGGTGTAGATGAAAGACAATTCAAAAATGCTGAGCGGATTGCAAGAGTTACAGGAATTTCTCGAAGAGCATCCAGATATGCGATTCATCGATGCGATCGTCATAGATCTTTGTGGAATCGTTCGCGGTAAACGGTTCGGGCGCGACGAATCCGACAAGATCTTTACCAGTGGCGTACTGCTGCCACACTCGGTGTATTTTCTGGATGTCCTCGGCCACTGCAATAACCCGTTGGGCATGGGCGTGACGGACGGTGATCCCGACGGCACTGCCGTGCCCCTTCTCGGTACATTGGTGTCGTGCCCGTGGACGGAAGAGCCGACCGCGCAAGTGTTAATGAACATGCGCAATGAAGATGGTACGCCCGCCGCCGTCGATCCGCGCAATGTAGCCGCCCGCGTCGTCGAGAAATTCTCTGAGCTTGGCCTCACACCGGTTATCGCGTTTGAGCTTGAATTCTACTTATTGGACAAGAAACGCGATGCGCAGGGATTTCCACAGGCAAGTGTCTCAGGCATAACCGGCGAGCGCGAGAACACCACCCAAGTCTATGGCATTGCCGAACTAGATGGTCAGGCGAAGTTTTTCGCTGCGGTGGAAGATGCGGCACGTGCACAAAACGTCCCGACGTCTGTGGCCACCACGGAATTCGCGCCGGCGCAGTACGAAATTAACCTGCACCACACTGATTCACCGCTAGTCGCTGCCGACCACTGCGCGCTACTTCGTCACATCGTCAAGTCCGTCGCCACCCGCCATGGCCTGAACGCCACGTTTATGTCAAAGCCGTTTGCGGACTTGAGCGGTAGTGGTATGCACGTGCATATCAGTTTGGTTGATAAAGATGGAAAGAATATTTTCGACGATGGTAGTGCATCGGGTAGCGATGCCCTGCGACATGCCATCGGCGGGCTAACGGCGACGATGGCAGATTCATTCGCAATATTCGCGCCCAACGTCAATGCCTATCGCCGCTTCGTACCACACCTCTATGTGCCGGTTACCAAGAGCTGGGGACTAAACAATCGCTCGGTGGCCTGTAGGATACCGAGTGGATCGGCCAATGCCCGACGGGTTGAACACCGGGTGGCAGGGGCCGATGCTAACCCCTACTTGGTGTTAGCGGTGCTGCTGGCCGGGATACACCATGGGTTGGTGGACAAGACCGATCCCGGACCGCCGTCTGACGGCAATGCCTGTACCGTGGTGGATCCCGACCTGCCATTGGAACTAGACAAGGCGTTGGACAGACTCAGACAATCCAAGACCCTGGCTTCCTACATCGACCCGCACTATATAGAGCTCTATTGCGAGACCAAGCGCGGTGAAATGGAAAAGTTTAGGCGCCATGTGTCGCCTTTGGAGTACGATTGGTATCTGTGATCTCGCGCGTGCCTTCGCAACACGTCGACTCCTATTACGCTGCCACCGCTATTGGTTTAAAGGATTACACGCCGCTTGCGGGGGATGTCAGCTGCGACGTCTGTGTTGTTGGCGGTGGTTTTACCGGTCTCTCTAGYGCGCTCCATCTYGCCGAGCGTGGCTACGACGTAAAATTAATCGAAGCCGAACGCATCRGTTGGGGYGCCTCTGGCCGCARCGGYGGYCAGCTTTCGACSGGACAGCGCAAAGACGTCATCCAACTTGAGAAGATCGTYGGYCGCGAGGATGCCAAGCTGTTRTGGGRGTTAGCRGAGGAGGCGAAGGCSACGGTCAGRGRRYGRATYGCRMGYCATAAGATCGCTTGTGATCTAAAATCTGGACAACTYACGGTTGCCTATAAGCGTACGGAAAATGCGTGGTTCGAGCATTACGTGGAGGTCCTCCAAGAGCGCTACGACTACCCCCACGCGCGTGTTGTGTCACGAGATGAAGTGGCGCAGATGCTCGGAACCAAAATCTATTATGGTGGTGAGCTCGACAATGGCGCTGGTCACTTACACCCGTTGAATTATGCGCTGGGATTGGCGCGCGCCGCGATTGATGCGGGCGCGCAACTCTTCGAAAACTCACGTGCAACCCGTATCCAGAAAGTATCAAATGGCGCAGACGTCTACCTTAAAAGTGGAAAGGTTCATGCGCGTTACGTCGTCGTTGCTTGCAACGGTTACCTAGGTCGGTTGGAACCGCGTATCAGCGGTAAGATCATGCCGATCAATAACTTCATACTGGCCACAGAACCATTGGGCGAAGACAGGGCGCGCAGCCTTATCCGTGACGATGTAGCGGTGCAAGATACCAAATTTGTCATTGATTACTACCGCTTGTCCGCCGATCATCGATTGCTTTTTGGTGGCGGCGAAAATTATACAAGCCGCTTCCCATCGGACATTAAGCGATTCGTGCGCAAGTATATGCTACGTGTGTATCCGCAGCTTGCAGATACGCGTATCGATTACGCCTGGGGCGGTACGCTCGCGATTACCATGAATCGTTTGCCGACCTTTGGTCGGCTCGAGGGTGATGTTTACTACGCGCAAGGCTACTCGGGCAGTGGAGTTGCGCTGACATCGATGGGCGGTAAGCTCATCGCCGAGGCCATTGCCGGTACTGCGGAACGATTCGATATCTTCGCACGCATCCCGCAGCGCAAATTTCCCGGCGGTACACTACTACGTTGGCCCGGGCTGGTTTTAGGTATGCTGTATTATGCGTTGAGGGATAAGTTGTAGGTTTTCAGTGTCGCCTTCGGCGACGATGTACTAACGGGGCGCTCGTCTCGGCAATTGCTCCCTGCATTGCCCTACCTTCCGACATCCCTGTCGGTCGCCCGCACACGAGGAACTTTTGTTGTGGCCGATGTGCAGGGATGCACAAGTGTCGCGAGCGCAGGATGCGCAGGAGCGATAAAAGTCACCAAAACCATTTTGCCCCGCGGTTGACGTGCAAGGATGCACTAATGCCGCGAGCGCATGCATGCGCAGGAGCAGCCTTTGCCCCGCCCCAAGAGCTGGGGCGGGGAACCTCGAATTTCGATTGCCTCACAGGCTTTATTGCCTAGTATGATATGGCGATGTTGGGCTTACTAGTTAATGTTTGATACACAACACAATATCGCTCTGTTAATCGAATTAAAGATGTCAATTGTTCTTTATCTGCGTCGCTATCCAAATCAAACTTTAAGCGAATAGCCTTGAAACCAACTGGGACATCTTTGGCAACCGCAAGGGTACCCCGAAAATCTAGATCACCTTCAGCACTTATTGTTGCATCACGTAATTCAACACCAATTGCAGTTGCGACCGCTCTCAATGTAACACCCGCACATGCGACTAATGCTTCAAGCAACATATCTCCAGAACAAGCTGAGAGACCGGTCCCGCCAGTAGCCGGATGGAGCCCAGCCTCAACAAGCGCTTTTCCGGTTTCAATTTTGCACGTTATCCCTTCGCCAATTCGAGATCTAGCTTTTAGTATTATTGTTGCTGACTCTGGCCTCTCTTTATACTTCTGTTTTAAGGGAGCTTGAAGTTCCTTAAGTTCTTCGGCATCCATTATTCCCTCCTAAATTCTTAAAAGATTTATATGTAAGGACTGAATCTGAGCATCACGTAGCAGCTAACGATAATTAAACGTCTTAATTACAGCATACCTCCGCAGGGACGTAGCGTCTTTGGGAAAAACTCTTTCTAATCCAGTCTATCGATTTCCTATTTAATCGCTTCAATAACATATTGTGGCAGCGCGAATGCGGCCTGATGGACGTCGGGTGTGTAATATCGCGTTGTGATACCGCTGTTCAAGAAACGTTCTTTAAGGACGTCGATCGACGTTTGTCGCAGTGAGCTGTCGTTGGTTGCCCAGGCGAACGCCATGATGCCACCTATGTATGTCGGTATAGCGGCCGCGTAAAACGTGTAATCGGTAAACAATGGCTGCAAGCGTTCCGCGGTCGTAATGACTTCGTGGAGTTGGCCGAAGGTGCACCCATTTTGTGTTACCAGCACGCCACCCTCACGCAGACAACGTCTGCAGCCGCTGTAGAACCTGCTCGTATAAAGTGCTTCACCAGGCCCAATGGGGTCGGTCGAGTCGGAGATGATGACATCAAAGGTGTCGTCTGAGTTATTCACGTATTCGACACCATCGTCGATGACGATATTGACGCGGCCGTCGTCGAAGGCACCTTGGGAGTGATTCGGCAAGTAGCGCTTACACATGTCGATAACTTGTTGGTCGATTTCCACTTGAGTGACGTGTTCCACAACGTTGTGGCGCAGCACCTCTCGCAACATGCCGCCATCACCGCCGCCAACAATCAGTACCCGACGTGTGCTGCCATGCGCGAATATAGGCACGTGCGCCAGCATCTCGTGATAAATGAATTCGTCGTGCTCGGTGGTCTGAATGATTCCGTCCAGCGCCATCACCCGGCCGAATTCTTTATTGTGGAAGATGATCAAGTGCTGGTGGTCGGTTTTCTGTTCGAACAACACCTCATCAATGGAAAAGAACTGTCCCCAGTGCGGATAAAGCGTTTCTCTAAACTCGCGCATATCAGCCTTCCTGTTCGACGATGTTTTGTGCCATCACCTTGGCGAGATCATCGGGTAATGGCGTTTTGTGSCGCTGCTTCAGATCAAAGTRGACCGATATYTTTTCYGATGTGGCTGCGATATCGCCGGTTTCGGTATTTCGCATGCGATGTAAGGCAGTGATGGAAGTGTTACCYATGCGTAKCAATCCGCTTTCAATCACCAGCAAGCTGCCGACRGGCTGTTCARCTTTGTATTCGATGGTGTCTTTGACATCCACGAACCCGGTGCCCYGTTCTTGCATGTATGCACGCGTAAWTCCCAACGCCGATAGATGGTGCCAAAACGCCATGTCGAACATGCCCACATAGTGCATGGTGTTCAARTGRCYCTKGTGGTCACAATGCCAGGGATAGWCCACACCACGATATGTTTCCATGAAACCCTTCATAGTTAGCCCCTTTTAATACGACGTGCGAAAATGGGGGTCACGCGAGTYKWWYYTKMRKSWTACGKSRACYATCNAKAWSKMSWCKMTKWSMMYACACGAMSMKSWKCMGNMYYTCATGGATATKGCCTTTAGCGAAGATGTRCAGGCGTTTCGGCAAGAGGTTCGAGCRTTTATTCGTACCCATTTGCCCGATGATATCAAACACTGCGTAGAACGCGGCGAGGAMCTCGRCCGCGAAGACCACATGCGCTGGCATCGMAAGCTTTGYCAAARGGGTTGGACGGTGCCGAATTGGCCGACCGAGTATGGCGGCCTTGGCTGGAGTCTGGCACAACAGTATGTCTTTCATGATGAATTGGCGCTTAACTGTGCGCCCCGACTTCCCTGGTACGGCTGGGACATGATCGGCCCGCTGCTTATCGAGTACGGTAGCGACTGGCAACGCCAGCGTTTTTTGCTGCCCATCGCGTCGGGCGAGGAGTGGTGGTGTCAGGGTTTCTCCGAGCCCAATGCCGGCTCTGATCTTGCATCGTTGCAATGCAAAGCGGTGCGCGATGGTGAACATTATGTCGTGAACGGTTCGAAAATCTGGACCACCATGGCGCACGTTTCCGACTGGATGTTTGCGCTAGTGCGCACCGACAGTTCCGGCAAGAAACAACAGGGCATCACCCTGCTGTTCATAGATATGCATTCGCCAGGCCTGTCGCACCGTCCCATCATCACTTTTGACGGCAGCCACGAGGTCGACCAGTGCTATTTTCAGGATGTGCGCGTACCGGTTGAAAATCGCGTGGGCGAGGAAGGGGAGGGCTGGTCGTACGCCAAGTATCTGTTGAGCGTCGAGCGCATAGGCACGGCCGACGTCACTCGTTCTGGCGCCATGCTGCGACGGCTGAAGACAATTGCGGCGAATGAACAGGCGCAAGGCAAGCCGCTCATCGAAGATCCTTGGTTCGCAGATCAGATCGCCTCGCTCGAGATCGAACTTAAGGCACTCGAAGTCACCGGGCTGCGGTACTTGTTTGAGACCGAAGTGGGTAGCGATTTAGGCCCGGAGTCTTCCATCCTCAAGATCCGCGGTACAGAAATCCAGCAGCGTATCGCCGAGCTTATCGTCGATGCGCTCGGTTACTACGCGTGCCCCGATCTTCGTCCGGYGYTGTGGCAAGATGCGAATGCGCCCGCGGTTGGRCCTGACTAYGCAATGTYGGCGTCAGCCAGTTATTTCAATCTGCGCAAACTGTCGATCTWCAGTGGYAGYAACGAGATCCAAAAGAACATCGTTGCCAAAGCRGTRCTCGGGCTGTAGCCATGGACTTTAGTTTTAACGAAGTTCAACAACTGTTTCGCGACAGCGTCGATCGATTTGTTGCCGAGCACTACGATTTCGMAACRCGACAACGCATCGTCRCTGCCGACRGCGGATATCTACCCGAGCATTGGCAGCAGTTTGCCGAGCTCGGTTGGCTCGCGGTGCCATTTCCTGAAGGTTACGGCGGGCTCGATGGCACACCGCTAGAGACCATGATTATCATGGAGTCCTTTGGCCG
>LXTK01000027.1 GCA_001643475.1 Proteobacteria bacterium SPGG2
CCCGCGTTGATGTGGACGACGGTGCCGCCGGCGAAATCAAGCACGCCCAACTCGCCGAGCCAACCGCCTCCCCAGACCCAGTGGCAGATTGGGGCGTAAACCACGGTGACCCATATCGCCATGAACAATAGGACTGCCGAGAACTTCATGCGCTCGGCGAATGCCCCAACGATCAGCGCCGGCGTGACGATCGCGAAGGTTAATTGGAACATGGCGAACACGGTTTCGGGGATAGTGCCGATGACCGCGTCGACGGTCACCCCGCCCATGAAGGCCTTACCCAGGCCGCCCACGAGGCCTCCGACATCGTCGCCGAAAGCCAGACTGTAGCCGTACAGCACCCAGATGATCGTCATCAGGCAGCAGATAGCGAAACACTGCATCATGACGGACAGGGCGTTCTTCGCTCTGACCATGCCGGCGTAGAACAGAGACAGCCCGGGGATTGTCATGAACAACACCAGGGCTGTCGCCGTCAACATCCAGGCCGTATCGCCGGAGTCCAGTGCATCCTGAGCGACGACGATGCCTGGCGTGAGCNGCCGCCAACAGCGTGTWGATTCCGATGCAGTGCGAATACTATGCGCTGGAAGGACTTACTGCTCTATTGAACATTATTCGCAAGATCCGCGAATCTTTGAATCCGACACTTAAGATCGAAGGATTGATACGCACTATGTTTGATCCGCGGAATAATTTGGATAACGAGGTGTCGGCACAATTGAAAGAACACTTTGGCGACAAACTTTATCGCACCATCATTCCCCGTAACGTGCGCCTGGCCGAGGCGCCAAGTCATGGTAAACCAGTGATTAGCTACGACATGCAATCCAAAGGAGCGCAAGCGTACCTGGCCTTAGCGGGCGAGATATTGAGACGCGGCGAGACAGCAGCATGATAGTGAGAGGTCGAACGTGAGTAGCAAGAAACCGCGCCTGGGTCGCGGGCTAGACGCCCTGCTAGAGAATACGGTCAAGCCTTTGGTCGGCAAGGAGATATTGCGAAACATCCCAATTGACTTGCTCCAGCGCAGCAAATATCAGCCACGCACCCACATGGACAAACAGGCGCTTGCGGAGCTAGCAGACTCGATTCGCAGTCAAGGTGTGGTGCAGCCAATCGTTGCGCGTGAACTGAAGACTGGCAATTACGAAATCATCGCCGGTGAGCGGCGTTGGCGCGCGGCGCAGATGGCGGGCCTCGAGACCGTCCCGGCTATCGTACGCCGGGTGCCTGATGAAGCCGCCATCGTCATTGCGCTGATCGAAAATATTCAGCGCGAAGACCTAAATCCATTAGAAGAAGCGTCTGTCCTGCAGCAGCTAATAGACGAGTTTGGTATGAACCACCAAAAGGTGGCCGATACTGTGGGGCGCTCGCGGACGGCGGTGACCAACCTGCTGAGGCTGCTGACACTCAACGAAGATGTACGCAAGCTTTTACTTGCCGGCAAGCTAGATATGGGTCATGCGCGGGCCTTGCTTGCGCTACCCGCCGGCGCCCAAGGCCAGGTCGCACGGCTAGTCGCGCAGCGTCACCTATCAGTGCGCGAGACCGAGGCGCTGGTGCGGCGTCGCTTACACCAGCCAGCCGCCCGCAAGAAAAACCGCAACAGCAACGACGCCGACATCCGATCCCTGCAAGATGAGCTGGCGGAACGGCTGGGCGCGAAAGTACGCATCAACCATAAGCGCAGCGGCCGCGGCCAGCTCACGATAGACTACAATAGTATCGATGAGCTAGAAGGTATCCTGGATCATATCCGGTAGGGTAGCTCGGGGGAGACAACCATCCTATGGAATGGGCTCACGAGAAGGAGAGTAGGCGTCATGAAAAAGAGTTCGCTGATTCTGATAGTCAGCTTGTTTCTCACTAGTGCGGCGTGGGCACAGCAGTCGCTGCCGATGGATGTGCTGGAAGCAGCGCAGCGTGGCGACCAAGAGGCCCAGCTGGAGATGGGGATCTTGTATGAATTCGGATTTTTCATGCCCGGTCATACGATACCGGCGCTGGCTTGGTATATGCTCTCGGCCGAGCAAGGTAATCAGAAAGCCATCAAACGGCGCGATCTGTTGATAAGTGGCATGAGTCAAGGCGAGATCGACCAGGCGCAGTCGCAGTCCAGTCAACAGGTACGTTAATCCCAATCATTCAGCCATGCCGGTGAAACCGGATAGTGCTTAGGCACTATTGGGCGGCCTGTTGTCGCCCGTTATGATTGTCTAAGTAACCGTATAATAAGAACATTGTCGTATTGACCCCTATGTAGTGCGACCTTTATACTGCGATGCATCTGCGCCATCGCGGTGACGGTGTGCCCGAATAAATGAGAACCGTAAGGCAATGGGCTACGCAGCCGTGAACTTGCAGCAAGGATCCGCGGGGTGGTGCTGAGCCAAGCTCTTTTGACACTCGTCGTAGCTACCGGTATGTGGGTTACCCGCGGGACGTTCGATGCTGTGTCGGCCTGCTGAGACGGCTTGGTCCGTACAGTGTGCACAGTATTGCTGGGTTGGCGCGTTCGCCGCGCGCGATTTCGTGGGGGAGGGTTCTAAGTTCGCGTTTGCCGGTGTCTAAATGGGCGCGTGAAAACCGATGTTGCTATGGGCCTCATAAGCGTATTGCTGGGTGGTGCAATTGCGGCAGTGGTGAACGTTTACGCCGCGCGTCGTGTGTTCGCAGCGCCGGCCACCGGTACTGATACAGACGAAGTCGGCGCCCGGGAGTTGGGTCGGCTTTATCGAGCGGAAGTCGGTAAGCTCATCATGGCAGCGGTACTGTTCGCGACGGTATTTGGGCTCGTCAAGGAACTGAATGTCATTGCACTGCTGGTGGGTTATACCAGCATACACGTGATTGGCGTCATCGCCGCCATGAAATTCGTTAAAAGTTAGTCGAGAAGGTTATGGCCGCAGGCGAAGAACTCACTAGCAGCGCATACATTAAGCATCACCTGCAGAACTTGACCTTTGGCCAACACCCGGACGGCACTTGGGGCATCGCCCATAGTGCGCAAGAGGCCAGGGAGATGGGTTTTTGGGCCATCCATCTGGACACCATGTCTTGGTCCATTGGTCTCGGCGTCTTATTCCTGTTCTTATTCCAGCGGGTTGCAAAAACTGCCTCCGTGGAAACACCGCCGCCGTGGCAGAACTTTGTTGAATGGGTGGTAGAGTTCATCGATGACATTGTGCGCGGTACGTTCTCGGGTAAGAATGATGTCGTGGCGCCGCTAGGCCTGACCGTGTTCGTGTGGATTCTTCTCCAGAATCTCATGGACTTGGTTCCCGTCGATTGGTTACCCGGACTCGCTAAATTGATGGGCATTCCATATATGAAGGTCGTGCCGACGACGGATCCCAACGCCACCTTCGGCATGGCCATCGGCGTGTTTTGGCTGATGATCTATTACAGCATCAAGGTCAAAGGCCTGGGCGGTTTCTTTGGCGAGCTCGCGTTTCAGCCGTTTCCCAAGGTCTTAATGCCCGTTAACTTGTTGTTGGAAACCATAAGCCTGATTGCCAAGCCGCTGTCGTTGGGGCTTCGGTTGTTCGGCAACCTGTACGCGGGTGAAATGATCTTTATTTTGATTGCGTTGCTCTATAGCGGTGGTGTTGCGCTAGGAGTCTTGGGCGGGTTTCTGCAATTAGGATGGGCGATATTCCATATCCTGATCATATTACTGCAAGCGTTCATCTTTATGATTTTGACGGTGGTGTATCTCGACATGGCTCATCAACGCCACTGATTTGTTTATTTGACCTGAAAAATAAGACAGGAGACTCACAATGGAAACAGCACTGCTGTACATTGCCGCCAGCATCATGCTCGGCGTCGGCGCCACGGGAGCTGCCATCGGTATTGCCGTTCTCGGCGCCCGCTTTCTCGAAGGTATTGCGCGCCAGCCCGAGATGCTGGGAATGCTGCGCACGCAGTTCTTCATTGTTATGGGTTTGGTGGATGCTCTGCCCGTTATCGCGATCGCCATGGGCTTGTATGTCTTGTTCGCCGTCGTCTAACCGTAGATAGAGTTCAGTCATGAACATCAACCTTACTCTCATCGGCCAGACGATTACGTTTTTTGTTTTCGTTTGGTTCTGCATGAAGTTCATATGGCCACCGATCATGAATGCGCTACACGAGCGTAAGACTCGGATAGCGGACGGTCTTGCCGCCGCCGAACGGGGCATGAAGGCCAAAGAAGAAGCCGAGATCCACGTGCAGGCTGAGCTTTCTAAGGCCAAGGAGCAGGCCAAAGAAATTATCGCACAGGGGCACAAGCAGGCGAGTGAGATCGTGGAGGAATCGAAAGGCGATGCCCGTACTGAGGGCGAAAAGTTGCTCGCACAGGCGAGGAGCGAGATCGAGCAGGAAATGAACCAGGCTCGCGAAAGCCTTCGTACAGAAGTGGCCAGTCTCGCCATTGCCGGTGCCGAGCAGGTGTTGATGAAAGAGGTGGATGCCAAGGCGCACACCGAAGCATTAGCCAAGCTTGCCGCTAGACTGTAGGCAACCGACGCTATGGAAAACAGCGGCGAACTCGCACGGCCCTATGCCATTGCGGCATTTAAGCAGGCCCGGGACGAGTCAAAACTGTCCCAGTGGTCCGATATGCTTGCGTTGCTGGTGACCATCGTACGCGATCCGACCATGATGGGTTTGATGGCTAGCCCGAAAGTTAGCCGCTCACAGTTGGCCGAGTTGATCATCGATGTGGGGGGTGGCGCGTTTTCCAACACCGGAAGGAATTTCGTCCGTGTACTGGCGGAATATGGGCGACTCGGACTTGCGCCGGACATTGAGCAGATCTTCAACCAAGAATGCTCTGCCTTGGAAGGCCGCAGCGAAGTGTCCGTGACGAGTGCGTATGAGCTATCGGATAGCCAAGTACAAGACATTGTGAGCGCTATGAGTAAGCGACTCGGTGCGGATGTGAATGTGTCCGTGGATATCGATAACTCGCTCATCGGTGGTGTCATTATTCGAGCCGGCGATTTGGTGATCGACGCGTCTTTGCGCGGTCGACTCGGTAAATTGGCCCTCGATTTGACCTGAATTTAAAGACACTTACAGGGTCCAGTTATGCAACTTACGGCGACAGAAGTCAGCGATCTCATCAAGAAAAAGATCGAGAATTTCGACGTCGGCGTCGAAGCCCGCACCGAAGGCACGGTGGTGACGTTGACCGATGGTATTGCCCGAATCCATGGGCTGAGTGATGCCATGCAGGGTGAGATGATCGAGTTTCCGGGAAACACCTTCGGGCTCGCCTTAAATCTTGAGCGCGACTCAGTCGGCGTGGTTATCCTCGGGGAGTACGGCCATATTTCGGAAGGCGACACGGTGCGTTGCACCGGCCGTATCTTGGAGGTGCCGATTGGTCGTGGGCTGCTTGGACGCGTGGTTGATTCCCTCGGACGACCCATAGACGGCAAAGGCCCAGTCGATGCCAGCGAGATGTCGCCGATTGAAAAGGTGGCCCCCGGTGTTATCGAACGACAATCGGTGAGTCAGCCGGTACAAACTGGATTGAAGGCCATCGACTCCATGGTACCGATCGGTCGTGGTCAACGCGAGTTGATTATTGGTGACCGCCAAACCGGAAAGACAGCGCTTGCGATCGACACCATCATCAATCAAAAGGGCACCGGGATTAAGTGTATCTACGTGGCCATTGGACAGAAGAACTCATCGGTGGTCACCGTGGTGCGCAAGCTCGAAGAACACGGCGCCATGGAACACACCATCGTTGTCGCGGCGACGGCGTCTGAATCGGCGGCCATGCAATACATCGCCCCCTACGCCGGTTGCGCCATGGGCGAGTATTTCCGCGACCTCGGTGAAGACGCGCTGATTATTTATGATGATTTGACTAAACAGGCGTGGGCCTATCGCCAGGTGTCGTTGTTGTTGCGTCGTCCGCCTGGGCGTGAGGCCTATCCGGGCGACGTCTTCTATCTTCACGCCCGTCTGTTGGAACGTGCCTCGCGCATTAACGAAGCCGAAGTAGAGCGAATCACTGGCGGCAAGATCAAAGGTCAAACGGGTTCATTGACCGCGTTGCCGATTATCGAAACCCAAGCCGGTGACGTGTCGGCCTTCGTGCCTACCAACGTGATCTCTATTACGGATGGTCAGATCTTTCTAGAGACGGACCTCTTCAACGCCAACATTCGACCCGCTATTAACGCCGGGCTGTCTGTGTCTCGCGTAGGTGGTGCGGCCCAGACCGGCATCATCAAGAAGCTTGGCGGTGGCGTACGTTTGGCGCTGGCGCAGTATCGGGAACTCGCCGCGTTCGCGCAGTTCGCATCGGATCTGGACGAGGCGACACGCAAACAGCTTGAGCGTGGCCAACGCGTAATGGAAATCCTGAAGCAGCCTCAATATACACCCATGAGTGTGGCGCAACTGGCGGTTTCACTGTTTGCAGTGGACCGTGGCTACCTGGACGACATCGATCTTGGCCAAGTGGGTGCGTTCGAGGCAGCCATGCAAGAATACATGAGCTCAAAGTATTCGAGCCTAATGGATAGCATCAACGCCACACCTGATTTCAATGAAGAAGTCGAGGCAAAGTTAAAAGAAGCGGTCGACCACTTCAAAACGAACGGTGCTTGGTAGGCGCTAAAGAAAAATGGCTGGTGCCAAAGAAATTCGAACCAAAATCGGGAGTATTCAAAATACTCAGAAGATCACGCGTGCCATGGAGATGGTGGCTGCCAGCAAAATGCGCAAGGCCAAGGACCGTATGCAGGCCGCGCGACCTTACGCGGAGAAAATGCGTAACGTGATTGCCCACGTGGCAGCGGCAAAGCCGGAATACAAGCACTCCTATCTACTTGCTCGCGATGACGTCAAGCGCGTCGGTTACATTGTGGTGTCCTCGGATCGCGGTCTGTGTGGTGGGCTCAACAGCAATCTCTTTCGTATGTTGGTTCGGGAAGTGGATGCGAACCGATCAAACAATATCGACACGGATTTCTGCATCATCGGTAACAAGGGGGCATCCTTCTTTAGGCGATTCGGTGTCAATATTGTTGCCCAGGCCACTCATTTGGGTGACGCCCCTGCGATTGAGGATTTGATTGGAGCCGCCAAGGCCATGCTCGATGCTTACCGCGAGGAGCGCATCGATCGTTTGTATTTAGCGTATAACCACTTCGTGAACACTATGACTCAGCGGCCATCAGTGGAACAGCTGCTCCCTAGGGAGCCATCGACAGCGGAGGAAGTGAAGCACTATTGGGATTACATCTACGAGCCGGACGCCAAGTTACTACTTGACCAGTTGATGAACCGTTATATCGAATCGTTGGTTTATCAAGGTGTCGTCGAAAACGGCGCCTGTGAGCAAGCGGCGCGGATGGTGGCCATGAAGTCTGCCTCCGATAACGCCGGTGAGCTTATTAGTGAATTGCAGCTGGTCTATAACAAGGCGCGCCAAGCGGCGATTACCCAAGAGTTGTCGGAAATCGTCGCCGGGGCTGCCGCCGTTTAATTAAGTGATGCGAAGAAGCATAAATACGCAGTCGAGGTATTGACCCATGAGTTCTGGAAACATTGTCGAAGTCATTGGTGCTGTTGTTGACGTGGAGTTTTCCCGCGATGCGGTACCGAAGATCTACGATGCATTGAAGGTGGAAGGCGGTTTAACCCTCGAAGTTCAGCAACAAATCGGTGACGGTGTCGTACGTACCATCGCCATGGGCTCCACCGATGGACTGACCCGCGGTGTAGGCGTAGAAAATAGCGGTGCCCCGATCTCCGTCCCAGTCGGACCGAAGACCTTAGGCCGTATCATGAACGTGTTGGGCGACCCCGTCGATGGTGCGGGCGATATCGGTGCCGAGGAACATTGGCCCATTCACCGTGCAGCCCCGAGCTATACCGAGCAGGCAATCAGCGTCGAGATTCTTGAAACCGGTATTAAGGTTATCGACCTCATTTGTCCGTTCAACAAGGGCGGCAAAGTTGGGCTCTTCGGTGGCGCCGGTGTGGGCAAGACCGTGACACTGATGGAACTCATTCGAAACATCGCTCGCGAGCACAGTGGTTTCTCGGTATTCGCTGGTGTCGGCGAGCGTACCCGTGAGGGGAACGACTTCTACCACGAGATGAAAGACTCGAACGTGCTCGACCAAGTGGCGCTTGTCTATGGTCAGATGAATGAACCACCGGGTAACCGGCTGCGCGTCGGGCTCAGTGGCCTGACGATGGCCGAGTATTTCCGTGATGAAGGTCGCGATGTGTTGCTGTTCATCGACAACATTTATCGCTACACCTTGGCGGGAACAGAATGTTCGGCGTTGTTAGGTCGTATGCCATCGGCGGTGGGCTACCAGCCGACACTCGCGGAAGAAATGGGTGTGCTCCAAGAGCGCATTACGTCGACCAAGACGGGTTCGATCACCTCCATACAAGCGGTCTACGTGCCTGCCGATGACTTGACTGACCCGTCGCCGGCGACGACGTTCGCTCACTTGGACGCGACTCTGGTGTTATCTCGTCAGGTGGCCGAGCTCGGCATTTACCCGGCGGTGGATCCACTGGATTCCACGTCGCGGCAGCTCGACCCGCTCGTTGTTGGTCCTGAACACTACGAAGCGGCGCGGCAGGTCCAGGGTGTTCTGCAGCGCTACAAAGAATTGAAAGATATCATCGCTATTCTCGGTATGGATGAACTTTCGGAAGACGACAAACTAGTAGTAGCTAGGGCACGAAAGATTCAGCGTTTCTTATCACAACCATTTTTCGTGGCTGAGGTCTTCACCGGTACCGCTGGTAAATATGTGCCCCTGAAGGACACGATTGCGGGCTTTAAATCGATTGCCGACGGTGAGATGGATCAGTATCCTGAGCAGGCGTTCTACATGGTGGGTTCCGTCGAAGAGGTCGTAGAGAAGGCTAAAACAGTTGCCTAAAACCGCTCTAAGGAAACTACATGGCATCGACCATTCACATTGACATCGTCAGCGCTGAGGCCGAAATCTTTTCTGGCCCGGCGGAGATGGT
>LXTK01000158.1 GCA_001643475.1 Proteobacteria bacterium SPGG2
GCGCCGGAGGAACTGTATGAGAAGCATCACCGCCGCTCGGTATGGACCTCACCAATGGTCGTCTAGGATTCAGGGGACGGTATACTTATTTCGCCATACCCGCTGTAGGCTCCTCGTCGCATAGGAATAGAAGATGCTGTTCCAAGATTTCCAAGGAAGGCGGAGGCGACGGGCCTCCGGGTCGAGTGGATTGCTTAAGGGCGACTTTAATATATATTGAAGCCGGTTCACTTGTTTTGATATGTATCGTTGAGGATGTCTCATGTCGGAACCGATTGATCCTGAGGCTTTCAGGGATTTCGAGTACGCAGGATGGCAAAGGTTTGCTCGCGGATATCACGACAATTTCGCCAAACTCACCACCCAAGTAATTGGACCGCTACTCGATGCAGTGAACGTAGACGAAGGTGTGCGTGTGCTCGACGTTGCCACGGGGGCCGGCTATGCGGCCGCTGCCGCGGCCGAACGCAGGGCTGCGGTGATCGGTGTCGATTTCTCAGAAGTCCAAGTGGCGATGGCGCGCGAGCAGTATCCAAAAATTGCGTTTCGCGAAGGTGATGCTGAAGCACTACCGTTCGATGACGAGAGTTTTGATGTGGTCACCATCAACTTTGGCATGTTGCACTTTCCCCAACCCGAGCGCGCGGTGGCCGAAGCCAACCGTGTCTTACGTGCGGGAGGTAGGATTGGCTTTACAGTATGGGCGATGCCCGCGCACGCAAAGGGGTTAGATATCGTCCTACGTGCAATCGAAGAGCATGGTGATCCGAACGTACCGCTTCCCCCGGGGCCGCCCTTTTTCAGGTTCAGTGACTCCGATGAATGTCGACGGGTGTTGACGGAAGGTGGTTTTGAACAACCCGAATTCACCCAGGTTGCACAAATATGGCGGTTCCCATCGCCGCATGAATTTTTCAAAGCCTTTCACGAGGGCACGCCGCGAACCGGTGCACTACTGCGCGCGCAACACCCTGAGGTGTTAGAAACAATTCGTATGGCTATCGTGGAAGCAGCCAGTGCTTATGAAACGAAAGGCGTTATTGAAATCCCAATGCCCGCCGTTTTGGCCTCGGCTATCAAGCCTTAACCAAACTAATTGTGCGCAGTTTGTGGCGCAAATGTTAGGCCTCAGTAACCCCGCTCGAAATCGACGGCGTTGAGTGGTGGTTGACCCGCCTCGATACGATCGATGTTATTGACTACGGATTCCACCGCGGTTTCGGGTAGAGAGAAAGCGGCAATGTGTGGCGTCACCACGATGCGCGGATGATTCCAAAACTGATGGTTGTCAGGGAGGGGTTCTTGTTCGAAGACGTCGAGGGCGGCGCCGGCTAGTTGACCATCGTCAAGCGCCTGCAACAGATCCGGTTCCACCAGGTGTCCGCCGCGTGCGCAGTTGATCACCGAGGCGCCGCGCGGCAACTGCTCGAACAGTTGCTTGTTTAAGATTCCTCGCGTTGCGTCGGTGAGTGGCAAGAGACAAACGAGGATGTGTGTGCGGGCAAGGAACGGCGACAGGCCCTCGCTACCATGATAGCAGTCGATGTCTGGCATTTCCTTTTGCATACGGCTCCAGCCAGCGACATTGAACCCTAGCGCCGCGAGCTTCTCGGCGGCATCACGGCCCAAGGTACCGAGCCCCAGGATGCCCACGTTCCGGTCCCACGCCGCTTTTAACTCGAGCTGTTCCCAATGCCGCTTAGCCTGCAGCGCACGATAATCCAAGCAGTCTTTATGAAAGTTCAATACTTGCTGGACCACGTATTCGGTCATGCTCGCCGTAAGGCAGCGCTCGACCATACGCACCACGGGTACCGGCGGCAATTCAGGATCTTTCGTCAGGTGGTCGATGCCCACCCATAGTGAGAAGATTACCTTGAGATTCGGCAAACTTTTCATCAATCCTGGTGGCGGCTCGTAGACCAGTGCGTATTCGATATCTTCGCGAGACCCGATGTCCGGAAAAACGCGAATCTCCCGGTCTGGCATCTGGTTAGCAAGTGCTTCGAGCCAGGGTTCCGCCGCCGTCATGTCGCACTTAAATAACAGCGTCATAATCTAACCCAAGAGTTTCGAGCTAGTCATTGCATGGCGGACAATTGACTGGGCGTGCATTATTTGCCATTGGCGAACATTTGATCACTGCATCCTTGCTAGATCAATAAATTCGGTGCTTTGTAATCTCCTGTCGATAGTTACCGCAGACCTTGCGCGTTTTATCGTCGAAAAATTTGACGACACTTTCAAACTCAGGCCTATCAGGTGCTGACTTGTTGCTGGCGCAGTTCGTAGCACCCATGGTTAGAGATGCTATAACAATAAGTTGCTACAGAATTCGCTTACTCATACTCATTGGTCCATGATCTTCTCTAACAGGGCAGCTTCCTTGTTTCGCCGTGCAGAGCTTTCGTCATCGAGCCACTTTACTTCACTGCCGTTACGGTGTTAGATGCTGTGACGTCGTTCGCATCGAGTGCCCCGTATGTCATCCGTGATCCTACATCATTATCCGCAGTCGCCGGTGTCGGAAAAGGTGCGTGTGGTTCTGGGGATCAAACAACTGGATTGGCGTTCGGTTGAGATCCCGCGTCTGCCGCCCAAGCCCGATCTGATGCCGCTGACCGGCGGCTATCGTCGGACACCGGTCATGCAAATCGGCGCGGATGTCTATTGCGATAGCCAGTGTATTATCCGCGAGCTCGAGCGGCGCTTCCCTGAGCCGACGTTGTATCCTGGTGGCGGTGCCGGCATGGTATGGGGGGTGAGTCGCTGGACCGATGGCCCGTTGTTTACGTTAGCAATTTTGTTAGTCTTCGGCGCGCAGGCGGATGAGCTGCCTAAGGAGTTCGCCGATGACAGAGGCCGACTTTATTTCGGTCCTGATTACGACCTGCAGGCCATGAAGCGACAGTTGCCACAGACATTGGCGCAACTGCGCGCACAACTAGGTTGGATGGAGCAACGCCTTGCTACTGGTCGGACATTTATTCTCGGTAGCGAACCCAGTCTTCCCGATGCGCTTTGTTATTATCTCGTTTGGTTTATCCGCGGGCGCTACGCTGGCGGCCCTGAGTTTCTAAGTCAGTTCCCTAATCTGGTGGCCTGGGAGCAACGCGTAGGTGGTATTGGCCACGGACAGCCAAGCGACATGACGGCCGACGAGGCATTGGCTATCGCTAAGACCACTAGCTCCCAGACCGAAGCACTTGCAGATCCCGGCGACCCCGAGAGCTTGGCCCCGGGTTTGTACGTTACGGTAGTGCCGGCAGGGATAGGCGGTGACCCAGCCGTGACTGGGGAGATCGTTAGTGTGAGTGCAGAAAAGATTGCCATTCGTCGCAGTCACGATCGCGTCGGCGATGTCGTCGTGCACTTTCCACGTGTCGGCTACCAAGTTTCTTTGAGCAGCGGATAGGTTTCATCGTGCCCGACGCCAACGCGACAAGCGTGCTTGTTGTCTATGATCGCCCCGACGAGTTCAAGGACGTATTGGAATTCCGTTTCCCCGATATCGCTTTTGGTTATGCGACAAGCCCGGGCAATGTAGAAGACGCCTTGGCCGCCGCCAATCCTGAGATTGTCTTCTCGATCAAGCATCCGGGGTTCCCTGGTCCGGCCCACATACCGATCATCTCGTATCCCAGTGTGAAATGGTTGCAGGTAGGCGGTTCGGGCTATGAAGATTTTCTTGGTTGGGATGCGACGCGCATTACGTTGACCAACTGTGCCGGTGTATTGAGTCGTTTCCTGGCCGAGACCGTCACCGGTGCGCTGCTGATGCTTAATGGCAATTTTCTCACCTATGTTAAGCAACAGAAGGAGAAGGTTTGGCGGCAACACGGTTTCCAACCGTTGCGTGATCAAACGTTACTCATAGTAGGTGTCGGCGCGGTGGGTGGCTGCGTAGCGGACAACGCTAAGGCCTTAGGCATGCGAGTCTTAGGGACACGTCGTTCAAAGACTCCGCATGCATCCGTGGATGAAATGCACGTTCCCGAGGCATTACCCGACCTCTTGGGGAGGGCGGATGTGATAAGTTTGCACGTTCGCCTCAACGAGGAGACGACCCATTTGATAGATAGGCAGGCGATCGCGAATATGAAAGCGGACTCCATATTAATTAATACCGCACGCGGGCCGCTGGTGGAAGAGTCGGCATTGATCGACGGGCTGCGTTCGGGCCACCTGCGTGCTGCCTACCTCGACGTCTTCGATACTGAACCGTTGCCCGCCGACAGCCCATTATGGCACATTGACAATTTATTCATCACGCCACACATGGCTGATTCCGCCAGTGGCTGGGCGAGACGCTTTGCTATCTTTTTTGCGGACAATCTCGATCGGTGGCTAGCTGACGAACCCTTGTTGAACGTCGTCGAAGGTTGATAGGTGGCATTGATGGAACAAACACTTCCCAAAAAGGCGCTACCTGTTTGGGATATCTATCGTGCGATGGAAGAGAGTAAGGGCAAACACTTTAGTTATCTGGAAGAGCTGGAAACGAAATATAGACATGGTGGCACTCGTACCGTAGCCGAGAACATTTATCTAGAGGGCCTGCTGAAGCAACATGGTAGGCAGGTCACCAAATTTCGCGAAGCGATTAAGCAACTACAGCACGATGATGCCGACGCCTATCAGGCATTGATCGAACACATCACGATGCTTAATGCGCAGCACAACGACCCTAGCGATTGATCTATCCTTGGTTTGATGAGTCGGCGACATCGCTGGGCGGTAGCTGTAGATAGTATCCCTGCGTGCCTAGTTGCTGGCGCACCTGCTCTGGATCGGCCCGGGCCAGCGTCCGATCTGGAGTCAGCTCAAGCGTCATCACCAAATCCAGTTGTCCTAGGAGGTTTAAAAGGTCTGGTGGTACCCGCGAAAAGTTACCTTCTTCTTGCACATAGAGATAGGTATCGGCCTTTTTGTTCGACCTATAGATTGCACATTGCATGATTAGCGAAATTTATAGATGAAATTACACAGTTTTGATGTTTGGAAAAAGAAGGGCTCTGCGCGCTCACATTAGACCAGTCTGTTCGCATGATTATGGGTGCTAATGATATCGCTACGGTATACGAAATACTTGGGTGGTTACTGGGGTTGGTAGTTTCGGTCAAAATAGTGGCGAAAAACGCTATACTTCATGTAGGTGCACCTACTAAAATCCTTGAGCTCGACGGGTGAGACGATGAGTTGTCGAGGCTGTTGGCTGGTAATGTTGGCGCTGTTTACGGTACCGTTCGCATCGGCCGGACCCCTTGACGATGCCGTCAAGGAAAATAATATCGCCACAGTAAAACGGCTCATTGCTAATGGCGCTAAGGCGAACCAAAAAGGTAAACATGGCCTCACGGCCTTGCACTGGGCCGCCTATAATGGCAACGCCATCATGGCTGAGCAGTTGATTGCCAAAGGGGCGACCCTCGATCTTCAGGCCAATAACGGTTACACACCCTTGCACTGGGCGGTGGGTAAGGGGCAGTAAAGCCGTGGCCGAGCTACTAATCCGCGATGGCAGTGACGTTAATGCAAGAGATGCATACGGTAATACGCCTCTGAGTTGGGCGCGGCTGACCGGCCACACGGAGATAGCGGAGCTGCTGCAGAGCAGTGGTGCGCGGTAGCTCCTCCCCGCGCCTAGCGGTGGGCGCTGTGCGATCCTGAGTGCGTCGATTTGCTCTATGAAAGAATTTGCCTTAGATTCCGGTCTAATGTTTAGTGTCGAGTTGTGTCTTTTGTGCACACAAAATAAGCAATAAACCCGCAATCCACACCGGAGGTGTCCTATGAAGATGAAGCAACTTGTGATTACGGCCATTGGCGCGTTGATGGTGGCTGGCACTGCTTTCGCGCAAGCACCGTTTGGGGAGCCTGATGATGTCGCCTATTCGAAGGCACTGTGGCAGTCGCTTAATAAGGCAAATCTCGTTGGTCGCGCCGCCCACATGTCTACACCTTATATCGGCCAGCATCCGCACGGGGCCATCCTCGACACTATCGATGGCTTCATACGGGTACAGGGTGACTCCGGGGTGGTGTTGGTCAAACGCAACTACGGTGGCGATGGCGTTAGCAAGACCGCGGTAGCCGATAATCCTGGCAAGTTTCTGAAGGCGATTACCGTCATGTTCAAGCGCAACGGCTACGATGCCGAGACCCGAGATTGGTTTTGGGTTAAGTACAACCCTGATGGTTCGTTGGCCAAGAACCCAGCCGGCATGATGTTGGCCGGTAAGGTGGCCAAGGGCAAACCCAAGGGTTGCATCGCCTGCCATACTGCGGCGCCCGGCGACGACTTCGTTTACAATTCTAACGCCGACCGTTACCAGTAGAGCCCTGCTCGGTTAGTTCGTAACGCCCGTTGCGACCGCTCAGGCCTGTCTCTTTTAGACCTGGGCGGATAGGGTGTGCGTGTGTCTAAAACTACGGAGCAATTTGCTTGGTAGACGCAAACCCGGTGCACTTTGCCCAGTCATAGCTGCCGTCAACGTAGGGTAAGTCCACCTGATACACACTGATTCGGCTGATGCGCATGGACTTTCTTTAACCCGGAAGCACTACGAAATTGCCGACGTGGCGTTTCTCTAGGAACTCAGTTTGCGCCTGACGTATGTCCGCCAACGGAAAAGTCTTGGCGAGAAGCGGGCGAATTTCGCCGCGTTCGATATAGCTGACGAGGTTCTGAAATATCCCCCGCGGCATGACGGTGGCGCCCCAAAGCTCTAAGTCGTGCAGATAGAGCGTTCGCAGATCGAGCTCGACGATGGGGCCAGCGATGGCCCCGGCGGTCACGTAGCGGCCACCGCGTTTCAGCAATTCTATGAGGGTCGGAAATTGCTTACCGCCAACGACATCGGCCACCACGTCGATTCCACCACCGGGTGCCACCGCCCGCACTGCCGCCTCGAGATCAGGGGCGTCACGTGGGATCACGCTATCCGCACCCAAGCCACGAATGACGTCAAGTTTAGTGGCGCCGGCCACCGCGATTACCCTGGCGCCACGGCGCCTGGCCAATTGAATCAGGGCTGAACCGACCCCGCCCGAGGCACCAGTAATAAGTATGGTTTCACCCTCGCTGAGTCGCGCCCGGGTGAGCATATACTCAGCCGTCGAATAGGAGCAGGGGAAGGTGGCAAGCTCCGGATCTGTGAGGGTCGATTCGATGCGATATGCGTTGACCGCAGGTAGGGCGACATACTCGGCATAACCGCCGTCGCGCTCGCTACCGACGTAGCCGGCGAGATTGCGGTTCTCCGGTTCCTTGGGGTCGCGCACCCACGCCTCAACGAGTACACGTTCGCCAACACGGCCCGGGGCCACACCTTCGCCGACGGCGACAATGTGGCCGGCGATATCGGCACCTTGGACGCGAGGAAAGGATACTGAGCTACTGCCCCAGGTGGCCGCGTCTGCCGTGATTACCGCGAGCCCTGAGGTCCCACCCTCCGCCGTCGTGCCTTCAGAGACGCTTTTGCTATACCACCCCGTACGCGTATTGATGTCAGTATTGTTCATACCGCAAGCGTTGACTTTAATCAGCACGTCGTTCGCCTGGGGTTTAGGTACGGGGACATCATTCCGATACTCCAATTTCTCGAGGCCCCCATAGCCGGTTAGTTGAACGGCATGCATCGTGGCTGGAATTGTGGAATTCATAGATTGCTCCGAATCTAGGCGAGCAGTTCTTCTTCAAATGGGAATTTGCAGAGCAGTTTGTGTCCGTCTTTGGTGATCACGATCTGTTGCTCAAGCTTTACGCCTTCCGGACCGCCAACTTCACCCACATAGCTTTCCACCGACATCACCATGCCCAGCTCGAGCACGCCATCATAGCCGTACTCTGGATAGTCTTGGGGATAGAAAATGGCGGGCCACTCATCACTCATGCCGACGCCATGGGCGAGGACTGGGTACCGGTTGGCGACAAACCTTTCCGGTTGGCGATAGGCTTTCTCAGTGATCTCTTTAAAACTCATGCCGGGCCGCATTAAGCCCAAGTTCTGATGCACCTCTTCGTGAGCGCGCTGATAGAGTTCTTTCTGATAGGCATTGGGTTTGCCGGGACCGGAGAAAAATGTGCGTGACACATCTGCCGCATAACCAAAGGGGCCAATCATGTCAGTATCGAAGGCCACTAACTCATTCGGCCGAATAAGACGGTGACTCGCCTCCTGTTGCCAGGGATTGATGCGATCGCCAGAGCTGAACAGGCGGCACTCTAACCAATCGCCGCCATGCTCGATGTTGGCCTGCCAAAGCAGGTTCCACACTTGCAATTCTGTTTTTCCGGGTTCAAGCGCATCGCGCATGCGCCACATACCTGCCTCGGCTACCGCGATCGCGTAGTTAATACACATGATTTCCTCAGGTCCTTTTATCTTACGGGCTGATTCGATGACATCCATGCCATCTACGACGTCGACATTGCTAGCCGCAAGGGCGAGCGTGGCACGTGTCCCCGCACGTTCAACCGCTAGCCGCCGGTTGCCACCGCCGTGTTGTTCGATTAGGTCAGCCATCTCTGCTGCCCAGCGCCGTGCCCATTCGTCCATACGCGAGCCGCTGTACATAAAATTCAATGGCAATGCGTCGCGACATTCGTCTACGGTTTCTAGACCAGCAGCGGTTCTTTGTCCCGGCGCCGTGTCGAAAAGAATCACAGGCCCTTCGGCCGGTACGAACAAGTAACCACTGACAATATGTGTGTGGAACAGTGCACAATTGCGCACGCCAGTGGCATAGCGGATGGACAAGGGGCTAAACAGTACACACGCTGCGACGTCGCAATTTACAAGCTGTTGACGCAGCCGCTGTAGTCGATACGAGCGAAGGCGAACCATATCGATCTGCGCCTCGGTATCAGTTATGGTCGTAACCGGCGTAATGTCCGCCGCACTGGTTACATCGAACTCTTTCATCGGCTTGTTACTCCTCCAGATCCTAACCGGTACTTACGTAAAGCCTGGTAATGCGGCAGGCAGTGTTCATAC
>LXTK01000173.1 GCA_001643475.1 Proteobacteria bacterium SPGG2
ACCCCGATCACAGCGGCAGTCGCAGGTTTCGAGAAACTCGGCCTGAAGCGCATTGTTGTGTTGACCCCATATATCGACGAGGTGAATCAACCCATCCGACGTTTCCTCGAGGAAAACGGTATCAACGTACTCAGTCTAAATAGCTTCAATCTTGAAGACGATGTAATCATGGGACGCATACCGACCGCGGCGATCTATGCCGCTGCACGAGAAATCGATCGGCCCGATGCCGATGGCATTTTTATTTCGTGTACCGCGATCCGCGCGGTCGACGTGATAGAGCGTTTAGAGCAAGATCTCGGCAAGCCGGTGCTCAGTAGTAATCAAGCGCTGGCGTGGCAGGCCTTGCGACTGGCCGGGTGTCATGATCCGGCGCCAGGTTTCGGCCGTCTGCTGCGGGAGCACTAATTGCTACTCTACATCAGGTCATAAAGTGCCTCGACTACAGTCCCATGAACAGATCCTTACCTATTGGTTTGATGATGGTGAGTTGAATTCTCACCAGCTCGAAAAGCGAATCAGGTTGGGGTTCGAAGCTGGACCTGAGATCGATGCCGAGATCTCTAGGAGGTTTGGTGGGTCTATTATAGATGCCGCAGCGGGACGGCTTGATGGTTGGAAGGAAACGGCTCGTGGTCGACTGGCGCTTATTCTGTTGTTAGATCAGTTCACACGTCATGTGTACCGCAGGAATAAAGAGGCGTTCTCATTCGATGACCTAGCCCTCTCCCTATGTGTTTCCGGAATCGAGGTTGAGCTAGATCGTGATCTATCGATTATAGAACGCGCTTTTTCTATATGCCCATGCAGCATGCAGAAGACGTGTCGATTCAAGACATTGGGGTGCAAACCTTTCAAAAGCTGTTGGATACCAGTCCGACAGATATTCGACTGCATATTTCCCGCTTTTTCATGTCCGCCCGATCGCATCGCAATATCATCGCGCAATTTGGCCGGTTTTCCCATCGCAATCAGGCCTTGGAACGAAAATGCACGGTCGATGAATCTGAACATTTGCTAGTTGGTTTTGTTCCCTTCAGGAGCAAGGGTTGATGGCAAGAGTTTGAATCTACGTGTTAGTCTTTGACGAACAGCTCGCGCGGGAAGTTGGCGAGCGTTTCCGATCCCGTCTCTGTCACCCGAAAACATTCACTGATTTCGATTCCCCAGTCATCCATCCAGACGCCGGGAATCATATGTATCGTCATATTTGGCTGTAACGTCGTTGTGTCGCCTGGACGTAGACTCAGCGTATGCTCACCCCAGTCTGGCGGGTAGTTAAGCCCGGTTGAATATCCGATGCGTGATTCTTTGATGATGCCGTGTTTCTTGATGGTTTCGCGCCAGACTGCTTCGACCTCCTGACACTCAACACCTGGCTTGGCCGCTGCTAGTGCATTATTCAGACCTTCCACCACCACTGCTGCTGTATCGGCAAGTTTCTTCGGTGGCTTGCCCAGATGTACGGTACGTGCCATTGGGCAATGATAGTGATGACGCGCCCCTGCCAGCTCAAGGATGGTTGCCTCCCCGTTAACGAACGGTTGGTCGGTCCAGGTTAAGTGTGGCGTCGAAGTACCAACACCCGTGGGTAACATCGGACAGAGGCCCGTATAGTCGCCCCCATATTCCTCGGTGCCAGAGATCTTAGCTTGGTATACAGCAGCCGCGGCATCGCATTGACGAACACCAGGGCGCACCATATCGACTGCAACCTGCATCGTTTTTTCGATAATGCGAGCGGCTTGCTTCATATATTTTATTTCTTGTGCAGATTTGATAACGCGTACCCAATTCACCAGCGTTGTTGCGTCCTTGAAATTGGCATTGGGTAAGTTACGTTTCAGCGATTCGTAGCACGCAGCCGTAAAATAGTAACTGTCCATTTCAATGCCGATGCCTTTCTTGTCCCAGCCTTGTTCCTTGAGAAAATCGGCAACGTAGTCCATGGGATGTTTGATGGGCGTCTGCACATAGTCGTCTGGGTATCCGAGGATATTGTCGTGATTGAGGAAGGTTGTTACCTTGGCCGCGTTGGCATCCATACCGCGTCCGATCCAGACAGGTTCATCGGAATCTAGCGCCAGTACGACTAATTGGTGTACGTAGAAAGACCAACCATCGTAACCGGTCAGGTAGTTCATGTTGGCTGGATTGGTGGCCAATAGGACATCGACCCCTTGATCGGCCATGCTTTTCTTGGTTTTACGAATACGCGCGAGGTATTCGGATTTTTCGAATGCCACAAGTCCTCGCTTATCCAGCTATAGGCGGATGCCGGATTATGCCATCGAACGGATGCTCCCTCGTAGCCGAGATTGCGTGTCGCGGCGGTAATCGGTACTCTGTGGCGCACATTTCAGAGTGGTTGAGGGCAACGATCATGGACACTGTGGGTTTCACGAGCATGGGCGAGGGCACACGTGAGGATTACGCGTTCCTAGGGCAGTTTAGGGGCGAAGATCGTACGCAGATGGCAGACAATCTGCTCTCCTTCCTAAAGAGACTGGACGGCCCCACGAATGGCCTAAAGATTAATCGCTATCAGCATTCGTTGCAAACAGCCACGCGGGCCTATCGCGATGGCGCGGATGAGGAGACTGTAGTGTGCGCTTTGCTACATGATATCGGCGACATGCTGGCACCCGATAACCACAGTCAGATCGCGGCGGCCATATTGCGCCCGTTCATTAGCGAGAAAAACTATTGGATCGTCTTCCATCACGGTCTTTTCCAAGGCTACTACTACTATCATCATATTGGTAAGGATCGAGACGGGCGCGACCAATTTCGGGACCATCCGCACTACCAAGCGTGCGTGGACTTCTGCGAGCGTTGGGATCAATCGTCCTTTGATCCGGATTACGACACCCTTACGCTTGAATTCTTTGAACCCATGGTTCGACGTCTTTTTGCAGGGGAACCACGCGGTCTTGACTAGCCGCTAGCGGCGACTAATAGCAGCCTCGGAAGTGCTCGTGAAGTGCGGCATAACCTTGGTCGCGAAGCGCTCGATCGAAGCCAACGTTTCAATCGGAGTGGCACCAATATTCATGTTTAAATTGATTTCATGAATTCCAAGTTCGGCGTACTGTTGTAGTTTGTCGACGATTTCTCCTGCGGTACCTACAAGCAGATTCTGGGCTAGTTGTTCTTGCGTTTGCTCATATTGAATCGGCTTGATGGCACCGTTGTGCACTTCACCCGGTGTGTCGAACACGTTTGTAAAGCGTTGATAGTAGTTGTATGCAAGTCGTTGCTTTTCTTTGGCATCGGCCTGGTCGCGGGCCACGAAACCGACTCGCAACATAGAAAATCGTAGCTGCCGACCTACCGGGCCGGCCTCTTCGGCGCCTTTTAGAAATCCTTCTGCTTGTTGTTGTACGAGGTCTTGCGATCCTTTCAAAGGTGTCGTTTGAACATTGTATCCTTTGCGTGCGCAATGATAGATTGCAGTGGGCGCCAGGGCGGCAATCCAGATGGGTGGGTGGGGTTGTTGCAATGGGCGCGGCATGATTGTTAGTGAGTCGAATTTGTAATACTTACTATTCCAAGACACTTCTTCGTCGCTCAGCAATGCCTCTAATACCGCGAGTGATTCATCGAATTTCTCTCGACTTTCCTCAGGCGGGATGCCGAAATGGGTGAATTCGTAGGCAAATGCACCACGGCCCATACCTAGCTGCAAACGGCCATCGGTCAGAATATCGGCGAGCGCAATTTCACCGGCCAGGCGCTTCATGTCCAGAAACGGCAACACAAGCACCGCAGTAACGATAGGGATATGGCTGGTAACACTCGCTACTTTCACGGCCAGAAGGAGTGGCGCAGGATTCATGAGAATATTGATGAAATGATGCTCGGGAATAGTAACGCCAACAAATCCAAGCTCTTCGACAAGCTTGGCTTGTTCAAGCATATCCGCATACAGCTTGGCCGGTGGGTAACTGGTATCAGGATAGTAACAGGAAAGAAAGTGACTAAACTCCATGATACCTTTCTCTCGCAGTAGCGTTAGGTGGAAATCAGACGGCGGCGCCGCTGGCAAGATTCATATCGGCTGCCTCCCGACCGAAACGGCGATAAAGCACACCTAGGCTGTTGTAGAACTCATCGAGCTCGACGTGGCAGCTACGCATGTATCGCTCAGCGACTGTTGCGTCGAAGGCGATACGGCTATGCATGACCCTTTGGTTATTGAAGATGAGCACGTCACCTGGTTTAGTAGTTATCTTGAGCCGTTGCTTATCGTCATAGGACGACCTTGCGCCCATTCGGGGCGACACTGGAGATCTTGAATCGGTCAGGAGGGGTTTTCTCGGTCACCGCCGGTGGGGTCCGCGTACTTTCAGGCCTAGTCTGCTTAGTGCTCACAGGCGGATGGACGAAACCGATGATACCATAAGTTGTCTATTATGTTACATCATTCCGCAACCGAAACGATAGAGCAAGGAGAACAGAATGACAAAAATCTACCTTCGAGGGGTCATATTATTGTATTTATTGGCCCAGGCTCTGATAACCGTTGACGCTATCGCAGCGCACGGCATCGGCGCACCGAAGGCGAAGCTCTGGGAGAAATGGACTGCTCATGACCCGGCCGCGACGTCGAAACTTGATCACAGCGCCTGGGGGCAATTTCTAAAAAAGTACGTACGTCCCCACGCTAGCGGCGTGAACCGCATCGCGTATGCGAAGGTAGAAGATGCAGATAGAAGAAAGCTAGACAGTTACATAGGGCAACTTGCAGAAACCCCGATCAGCCGTTTTAGCCGCGATGAACAATTTGCCTATTGGGTCAATCTGTACAATGCGCTTACGATCAAAGTAATACTGGATGCGTACCCGGTGGATAGCATTCGCGATATCAGGTCGGGGCTTTTCTCAGCGGGTCCATGGGACAAGAGATTGATTGCTGTCGAAGGTGAACAACACACACTGAATGATATTGAGCACCGCATATTACGGCCGATCTGGAAAGATCCGCGGGTCCACTATGCTGTGAACTGTGCCTCTATCAGCTGTCCCAATCTGCAACCCGTGCCGTTTAGAGGCGCCACCAGAGATGTTCTGCTGGACAAAGCTGCGCGTGAATTTATAAATCACCCACGAGGTGCCCGCGTAGACCGGGGCCGGCTCGTCGTGGCCAGCATATACGTCTGGTTCCAGGAGGATTTCGGGAACAGCGACAAAGGGGTGATCGAGCATCTGCGCCGGTACGCCAGCCCTAAACTTTCGGATTCGCTATCCAGCGTCATGCGAATCGCCGACGATCGTTACGACTGGACGCTCAATGATGTTGGTGCATCTACCGTGGTGCAGGAAACACAACAAAGAAGGCGGCGCGGTAGTTTTTACGGGCAATCGCGATGAGTGAGTGGTGTCGTCGGGTTGACGTGATCATAGCGTGAAGCCAACGTGATCATGACTGGCCAGGAAGACGAGTCTCGATCGATACTTACGTGGCCGTTGGCATTGGCGGCTGGGATTGGGTCGACTCTGTTGGTCCAGCATTTGTTTTTGCGCGTTTTGTCTCAACATTTCTACTATGAGACAGCGCTGGTGCACAGTCCGATTCTTTGGGTTGTGGCTACCCAAGTAGCCGCAGGTTTGATCTTCTTGAGCCTGTTTTGGCTTATCCCCAGACTAGCGGCCACCCGCAAGACTGTTGTCGGCATGGTCATCTTCGGCTTGCTGTTACGTCTAATCTTATTCGACTCCACGCCCATACTCGAGGATGATTTTTATCGCTACCTGTGGGATGGCGCTGTGCTTAGCCATGAGCAAAACCCCTATGAACTTGCGCCGGCGGAAGCGATACAGTCCGGTAACGGCGTCATTGCACAATTGGCAATCGAGGCTGGCCCCGTATTCGAACGCATCAACTATCCGCAGTTGAACACGATCTATCCGCCGCTAGCGCAACTCGGATTTGCGCTGGCGCATTGGATTGAACCTTGGAGCCTGCTGGCGTGGCGCGGCGTGTTACTCATATCCGAAATCGTAACCGTAGGTCTTTTGATCGTATTATTGCGGGGCATTGGACGCTCACCCCTGTGGGCGGCGGTGTATTGGTGGAACCCGTTGGTGACCAAGGAGTTGATTAACTCGGCCCACATGGATGCCTTGTTGTTACCGTTCTTGTTAGGGGTTGTTTTGTTCATTATTCACCGTAAACATCTGCGTGCGGTTGGCACACTGGCGTTGGCGGTGGGGATAWAAATCTGGCCTCTCTTATTACTCCCATTTGCGCTGCGACCGGTTGTTAAGARCAAGCCTTTGTTGGTCGGCGCAGGATTGTCTTTTRCCGTACTGACGCTAGCGTTGCTCAGYCCACTCTTAAGCAGCGRYCCGGGTGAGCCGTCCGGTCTATTTGCGTTCGCTCGTAYGTGGGAAGCAAACGACGCCCYGTTTCGGGTGCTTGCTTATCTTAGCGGAGTTGTSGTGACTTTGATYGGCATCGAGCAATTTGATGGCGGGTTARTTGCMAGAGTAWTAGTTACTGYCAYGCTGCTGGGTTTTACCCTTTGGCTCAATCGGAAYCAAGCCCAAGATGCGCARGAGTTGGCGCGACGCCTGATGCTAATAGTGGCGGTGCTGTTTCTTCTGAGTCCAGCCCAGTTCCCTTGGTACTATGTTTGGTTGGCACCATTCCTGGCATTGTGTCCAATATTCGCATTGCTAGCGCTAACGGCGACGTTACCTTTGTATTATTTGAGGTTCTATTTCGACGCCCGGGATCAACTTGCGTTGTTCGACTATGGAATCGTGTGGCTGGAGTACGTGCCCATTATGGCGTTATTGATTGTTGAGTGGCTTACGAGGCGCCGACGTAGTCAGCCCGACGCGCACGTTACGAACACTTCAGGTGAATCAAGTACGCAGTCGGCGTTGGTCGGTCAGGCCCGTGTATAAATCGCATAGGATTGGCGTTGTTATTCCTGCTTGCAACGAAGAACTAGCAGTGGGGCAGGTCGTTCGTGGGCTTAGGGCGCTACGTGATGATGGCGGCCATTTACTGATCGATGACATAGTCGTCTGCGACAATGGATCAGATGATGGGACCGCGACAGTAGCGCAAGCGGCGGGGGCGCGGGTGGTGTACGAATTGCAACGCGGATATGGCCATGCGTGCTTGGCTGGCATAAAGGCGTTGTATCCCGTGGGTATTGTACTCTTTGTCGATGCCGACCGGTCCGTACGCATGGAAGAAGCGCAGACATTGCTCGCCGCTATCACTAATGGTGCCGATGTCGTGATTGGGTCGCGCGCGCTTGGCAAGCTAGAGGTCGGTGCGATGACCTTTTCTCAACGTTTCGGCAATGGCTTGGCGGCCTGGCTTATACGCTGCTTATGGAAGCACCCGACCACGGATCTTGGGCCATTCCGCGCTATCACCTGGGACTCGCTATGTGATCTACAGATGTCGAGCAAGACTTATGGTTGGACGGTTGAAATGCAGGTTAAAGCGATTCAGTTGGGGATGGATGTGAGAGAGGTGCCGGCCAGCTGTAACAAACGCATCGGTGTTTCTAAGATAAGTGGTACCCTCAAGGGCGTGATAGGTGCCGGCGCTGGCATTTTGGGTACGATCTTTATGCTCTATTTGCGTGGTCCTCGTAAACGCCTGGTCGGCCACTCCCTTAGCCGCTAATCGTTATCACTGCCGCTGGCGGCGCCGGCCCCACGCGCGCGTGACTCGGGCGTAGCGGCGACTAGAATCTGCCGTGATAGYTCGACCATCTCGTTCCAGACAGCGTCACCCACCTCGATTCCGTWAAGCTGCGACGCTTGCGCACGACTTGCAAATTCAGCAGTATCGATCGTGGGCGTTCCACGCTCGTCACTCAAAATAGCGGCAAGATCATTGCCATTGCCCCGGGTGCACGTTACCGACAGATCGCAAACGACATCACCTAACAGTGCATCGAGGTCAGCGTAAAAGAACGACCGTTTCGCTGCATCCACTAAAAAATCATAGCGCTGTCCTTCTTGTTGCCAATGTATATGAAAGCACCCGGGTATCGTGACGCGCACCAATGGTAGTGTGATAGCGAACAGCGGAGAACGACATCCACTTAAAACTATGGTGACTTGGTCATCGTCAGCGGCGCAGATGTTGGCGCTTGCCATATCGATCGCATTCGGGGCGATTAGTAGTGCGGATTGCCCATGCTCGTCTAGAATGGTTGGCTTGCCGACCCTGACCTGCTAGAACCTAGGGTGCAAGTGAGGACAAAAAGCCTTTGCCGGCGTACAGGTAGTAGTGCAGAATCGCGGCGTTCTCGATGTAAAGTATTATTCAATTCATGCGCGCAACAATCGTAGCCTCCTGGGCACTCTTTCTCGGCATTGCAATGATCATGCTCGGCAATGGGCTGCAAGGCTCGTTACTAGGCTTGCGCGCAACCGTGGAGGGCTTTTCCACGGCAACCACCGGGTTCGTCATGTCTGCTTACTATGTTGGCTTCTTGCTTGGGTCAAGCTTGACGCCTAAGCTCGTRAAACGGGTAGGGCATATCCGTGTGTTTACGGCACTGGCRTCGATGGCATCGGCGGCTGTACTCCTGCACGCGGTCTTTACTACGCCGGCGGCGTGGACGGCTATGCGCATAGTGACAGGCTTCTCCTACGCTGGGCTATACGTCGTGGCAGAGAGTTGGCTCAATGACCGCGCCACCAATGAGACGCGCGGTCAACTGTTGTCCGTATATATGGTCATCATGTTGGGCGGCATGGGGAGTGGCCAGCTCTTGCTCAATGTGGCTGACCCGGCGGGATTCGAACTGTTTATCCTCGTCTCTGTGCTGGTATCGGCAGCGTTGGTACCGATTGCGTTGACTGCGTTCGCGGCACCGGACTTCTCTGCGCCGTCCCACGTTGGGTTAAAGCGACTTTATGAGAT
>LXTK01000268.1 GCA_001643475.1 Proteobacteria bacterium SPGG2
TGGAGATCTGCGTGTCGTCGGGCATGGGCCTGGACACCGCCTGGAACGCAGTTGGTGACGAGATCCGGCGCGTGTGCGCCCTTCTTGCGGACGAAATGGCGCTGTTTCAGGAGTGGTACCTTGGGCGACATCTCGGTATTACGCCTACCACTAAGCAAAAGGCGCAGTTGTACCAAGTGTTCGGCCAGCTCACGCGCTCGGCCTTAGATCAGCCGCAAGTATGGGTGCATCGCGATTTCCATTCGCGCAATCTCTTGGTCACCAAGCACAACAGTCCGGGCATCTTGGATTTTCAGGATGCAGTACTGGGGCCAGTTACCTACGATCTGGTTTCACTGCTACGCGACTGCTATATCGCCTGGCCACGTGAACGGGTCGAAGATTGGGCCAAGGGGTATCATGCGCTGGCGTTACAATCGGGCATACAAGTCGGTGAGGACGACGGCCAATTCCTACGATGGTTCGACTGGATGGGGTTGCAGCGACACCTCAAGGCGATAGGCATATTCGCCCGTTTGAAGTACCGTGATGGCAAGGCTGGTTACCTAACTGACATCCCGCGTACCCTCGGTTACGTCATGCAGGTGAGCGCGCGTCATGCAGATCTACAACCGCTCAACGCACTGTTGCATGATCTCGGGGTCGCTAAGGCGGCGGAAGGGGAGGTGAAATGAGGGCCATGATTCTGGCCGCCGGTCGCGGGGTGCGCATGCGTCCGTTGACTGAGCGCATCCCGAAGCCATTACTCACCATAGGCGGTGAGCCACTGATCGTGCATCTTATAGGGCGGCTGGCCAAGGCGGGTTTCGACGATATCGTTATCAACCATGCGCACCTGGGCGAGCAAATCGTGGACCGACTGGGCGACGGTCAAGCGTTTGGGGTGCAGATTCGTTATTCGCCCGAGTTACCCCAGGCGTTAGAGACGGGTGGTGGTATCTACAATGCTTTGACCTTGTTGGGAGGCCAACCGTTCGTGGTGGTCAACGGCGATATCTGGACCGATTTTCCTTTCGAGCGTCTGCCGGCGCGCCCCAGCGGGGTGGCGCATTTGGTATTGGTGAGCAATCCACCTCATCGAGTCGATGGGGACTTTGCATTGACAGATGGGTGCGTGTCTGCGGATGGCGATCCAAAACTAACCTTCAGCGGTATCGGTGTATACGCGGCCGAGCTCTTTCGTGACTGTGAGCCCGGTCCATTTCCATTGGCACCGTTACTGCGAGTGGCAGCGGCTCAGGGTTTGGTAACCGGCGAGCACTACGCAGGGGAGTGGGTTGATGTTGGCACCGAAGAGCGCCACCGTGCCCTCAACGATCGGCTAGCCGAATCTGGTTGACGTCGGGGGCAGGTTAAACTACTAGGCAAAATAAAGGCCGGCGGCAAGCACCCAAAGTGTTTCTCGGGCACAAACCGCCGGCTTGTTACCTACACGGTTGCGGGGCACCAGGCTCCTCACCGTCGTTACCGCGGTCGGCCTACTCAGTTCGGCCGACCACGCGATGATCTGGAACCACCCGCTAGCCGCGTTACTTCTTCTTAGCTGCTTTCTTAGTAGCCTTCCGTTTTTTCGCCTTCTTGGCGGTCTTCTTCGCGGCTTTTCTCTTAGCCATAATGTACTCCTTTGGGTTGTGGTTAGAGGCTTACTTGGGAAAAAAAGGGGCGAATTTGCCCCTTGGGTACTGCTCTTTGCAAAAACAAAAGACAGTCATAGACTGTCTTTTGATGATCTGAAGTGGGATAGAACATGCCGACAGGCTGGCTGAACGCTTTGCCGACGGCCGTTTCGTGGCGATGCTTCCTATTTATTCTTATTCTTGTTGAGATCCGTAATCGAATCAAGATTATCGTATACCTTTGACTAGCGTCGTCGAACCGGTTGTTGATGGCCGCTTCGCGTTATTTCTTCCCGACGTTCGGCGACAACTTTTCTACTGCTTACTTCACAACCGTGTTAAACAACCTTAAAACCTTGTCTAGCACACTCACATAACGTGTCAAGGTATAAATGTAAATACCATTTACATAAAAAGCAAATTTTTTTTCAACTTTTTTCATGTCGACGTGAATCTAAATTCGAATTCAATGAGTCATCGACATTCATCACCCGCATTTCGAGTCGCCGCAGTAGAGACACGTCATGCAACCATCCATTTTCATCACCGCCTTGGTCAAACATTTATTGCACAGTCGCGCCTCCGGCGGATACCCACCTGTGTCATCCTGCGTAAGTTCTGTATCGTCGTTTTGCGCCTGTATTTCAGCTAGTTTTTCCGATGCGTATTGCTTGCGATTGTCGTTTTCGTCGGTCGAAATCAGGCCTATCATCTTCAAATGACGTTCAATAACGTCTCCGATTTCGGCCACCAACGACGGTGTGTACTTGCCACGTCTCAAGTATCCACCGCGTGGGTCGAACACGCTGTGTAATTCTTCGACCAGAAATGTCACGTCACCGCCCTTACGGAAAACGGCCGAAATAATCCTCGTCAGGGCGACGATCCACTGAAAATGGTCCATGTTCTTGGAATTGATGAACACCTCAAATGGGCGTCGTTTCTCATGCTCGGTGTCGGCATTGAGCACGATGTCATTGATGGTGACGTAGAGCGCGTGTTCGGTAAGCGGCGTCTTGATCTTGTAAGTGCTACCGAGCAGCATCTCTGGCCGCTTGAGCTTTTCGTGCATTTGGATGACGTTGCTTTCAACGACGTCGCTGACTTCTTCCTTGCTGACATCGAATCCGGTGATTTTCTTGTCGATTTTAGTGGTCATGATGTGCTCCTTTTCTCTACCCTTTCTCGTCAAAACTTGCCGTAATACCCTTCTTTTAAAGCATCAAATAGGTTAGCGGCGGTATGGGTTTCGCCGTCGTATTCGATCTCCTCGTTACCCTTAAGCTCGAGGACTTCGCCGTCTTCCAACTGGAAGCGGTAGGTGGTTTTTTCGAGGTCCTTGTCCTTGACCAGTACGCCTTGGAACGCCTGTGGGTTAAAGCGAAATGTGGTGCAACCCTTTAACCCCTGTTTGTGGGCGTACAGATAGATGTCCTTGAAATCCTCAAATGGGAAATCGGTGGGTACATTGGCGGTCTTGGAGATCGATGAGTCTATCCATTTTTGGGCCGCCGCCTGAACGTCGATATGCTGGGGTGGGGCGATATCATCGGCGGAGACAAAATAATCCGGCAACCGCTCTTCTGGTGTATCGGCATTCGGCATGGCCTTGGGGTTGACCAGTGCTCGGTACGCCAGCAGCTCAAACGAAAGCACTTCCACCTTCTCCTTGGTCTTGCGCCCCTCGCGAATGACGTTGCGGCTGTATTGGTGGGCAAACGAAGGCTCGATACCATTACTGGCGTTGTTGCCGAGCGATAGGCTGATGGTGCCGGTGGGCGCAATAGACGTGTGGTGCGTAAATCGCGCGCCGGTTTCGGCGATGCGGTCGGTCAGCGCCGGATCCAGTCGTTGCATGTATCGGCTGTAGCGGGCGAGCAGCACCTTGCCAGGTACTTCATCGCCGACCTTGTAACCATCCTTGGCCATTTCCGGTCGCCGCGCCAGCATCTCTTCGGTGACGGTAAACATATCCAGCATAATCGGGGCCGGGCCCTTTTCCTCCGCAAGCTCGATCCCGGTGTGCCAACCGACTTCGGCCATCTCCCGCGACACGCGTTCTGCGAATGCCAGTGAATCGGGCTCGCCATATTTCATTCTCAGCATGGTGAGGGTGGAACCGAGGCCAAGGAAGCCCATGCCGTGACGACGCTTGTAGGTAATCTCGTGTCGTTGGGCCTCTAGCGGTAGGCCGTTGACCTCGACCACGTTGTCCAGCATGCGTGTGAAGACAGACACCACCTCGCGGTAGCGTTCCCAGTTGAAGCTCGCCTGTTCGGTAAACGGGTGCTCAACGAATTTGGTGAGATTGACCGACCCAAGCAGACACGAACCATAAGGCGGCAGTGGCTGCTCACCACAAGGATTAGTGGCACGGATGTTTTCACAGAACCAGTTGTTGTTCATCTCGTTGACGCGGTCGATCAAGATGAATCCCGGTTCGGCATAGTCATAGGTGGACGTCATGATCATGTCCCATAGCCGGCGCGCCGGTAGGGTCTTATAGACCTTGCACGCCACCTCGCCGAGGCTGTTTTGGATATAACCATCGGTGGTTGGCCAGCGGCGCCAGACGATGCGGGTGTCGGAATCGTCGTAGGCCTGTTTGTCGGCCGGAAACACCAGGTCCCAGGGGGCGCCGGCTTCCACCGCTTGTATGAACTCATCGGTGATCAAGCACGACAAGTTGAATTGGCGTAGCCGACCGTCCTCGCGCTTGGCGCGAATAAAGTTGAGGACATCCGGATGCGAGATGTCGAACGTCCCCATTTGTGCCCCCCGGCGGCCGCCGGCCGACGACACCGTGAAACACATGGCGTCGAAGATATCCATAAAAGAAAGGGGGCCGGAGGTGTAAGCCCCGGCCCCGCTAACAAAGGCCCCTTTGGGCCGGAGGGTAGAGAACTCGTAGCCGATGCCGCAGCCGGCCTTAAGCGTGAGCCCGGCCTCGTGTACCGCACCTAAGATACCGTCCATAGAATCCGGGATGGCGGTCGAGACGGTGCAATTGATGGTGCTAGTGGCCGGCTTGTGATCCTGGGCGCCGGCGTTGGAAATGATGCGGCCAGCCGGGACCGCCCCGTGCTGCAACGCCCATAGGAATCGCTCGCCCCAGTGTTCACGCTTCTCTGGGGTGGATTCCACCTCGGCCAGCGCCAGTGCCACCCGGCGATAGGTGTCGTCGATGTCTTGATCCAAGGGTTCGCCGGATTTCTCCTTCAGGCGGTACTTCTTGTCCCAAATATCGAGTGAAGCCGCCTGCAGCAAGATGTCGTCAAGCGATAGTTCTGTTTTTTTGAGCGAAACCGCCTTCATGGGTGCGAATGCCTCCCCTTGATTAGACTTATTGTTAGGAAAAAACCCCGAAACACAAGATGTGGTAGTTTTAAAGTAGACTAGACCCATCCCCTTGGGGTGTCAAGCGAGGGAGACCGAAGGCTTGGCCAGTTTCGACTCGGAGAAACAGAACGAGCCCGTGAATCCCCAGGATTGCCTCTTCTTGGAGGAAGACTTCCAATTCTGGGACGACGAGTACCCCGACGAAGAGTCGCTCATCACCGTGATTAACATACCGGCGAAGGTTCCAGCATGGTATCCCTTGCCACCACGGGTACTGAACACGGCCATTTCCTGGGTGCCGGTGCGG
>LXTK01000151.1 GCA_001643475.1 Proteobacteria bacterium SPGG2
AGATCTGTTCTTCATAGGTTCGCGCGTTCGCTTTCACTTCTTCTTGCGTAAGCGGTGGCCGCGTGGAATTTTTGCCGCTTGGGTCGCCGATCATGCCGGTAAAATCGCCGATCAAAAACAACACCTCGTGCCCCAAGTCCTGGAACTGCCGCATCTTGTTGATGAGTACCGTGTGACCTAGATGTAAGTCTGGTGCAGTAGGATCAAACCCCGCCTTCACCCGCAGCCGCTTACCGGCCGTGAGCCTCTCGGTTAGCTCTGCTTCGAGCAGCGTTTCATCAACGCCACGCGTCAGAAGCGCTACCGATTCATCGACGTTGGGCATGTGGGTAGATGAAATGAAGCCCTGGTCCGATAACGACGACCCAGGTGGCGCAAGGGGAACCTTTCATGAACGCGCGAGAATCTGTCATATTTAAGGCACGCAGAGAGTAGCACAACCGTTGCGATCATGCGTACGTTACTCCACCTTTCGCCTGCGCATACTGCAGACCTTGATCGGTTTAGCATTAAGTCAGACACTCCTTATATGAACTTCATTGGGCTAATGTCGGGTACCAGCATGGACGGTATCGACGCCGCGGTGGTTTCGATTCCTGCCAAACCCCCGCTCACCTTAAGGGCAACTCATAGCGAGCCCTACCCGCCGGAGATCAGGCAGCGGCTACGGGCGGCGATGAACGATAGCGCAAATGACCCGGAAGCGATGGCGCAACTAGATATGGCGTTGGGTGAGCTGTTTGCAAAGGCCGCGAAAAATGTATGCGGTAAGGCAGGTCTCGATGCTCGACAAGTTCGGGCTATCGGTAGCCACGGCCAGACCGTACGCCATGAACCAAACGCGCCACAGCCATACAGCATTCAAATTGGCAATGCGTCACTAATTGCCAAGCGTACTGGCATCACCACCGTCGCCGACTTTCGCACCGCCGACATCGCCGCCGGCGGACAAGGCGCACCGCTTGCACCCGCATTTCATCAATGGATGTTCCATTTCCCAGATCGAAATCGAGTCATCGTTAATATCGGCGGCATCGCTAACGTCAGCTACCTACCGGCAGATGGGCGTCTCGACGTCGTGGGCTTCGATAGCGGGCCGGGAAATACGTTACTCGACGGTTGGATTGCAAAACATCAGCAAAAGACTTACGACGCTGACGGTCGATGGGCAGCGACTGGAAAGTGTGCCCAGGATCTGCTGGCGCATTTGCGTGCTGATCCCTACTTTAAGTTGAAACCACCAAAAAGTACCGGATTCGAGTACTTCAACCTTGCTTGGCTGGAAAGGCATATCACCAAGACCACACCCACACCGTCGGCGGCCGATGTACAGACTACATTAGTTGAGCTCACCGCATGTTCAATCGCGCAAGCAATGGATATGTTCTTACCCAAGGTCGACGGGGTCCACATATGCGGTGGCGGCAGCCACAATGTTGCGCTTATGGCTCAATTACGCAAACAGATCCCCAAACTTCCAATCGATACAACTACGGCGTTGGGATTAGATCCTGACTGGGTGGAAGCGGCGGCCTTCGCTTGGCTCGCACAACAAACGTTGGCAGGTAAGCCAGGTAATCTCCCAAGCGTGACCGGTGCACGGCGCGCCGTGGTGCTGGGGGAGATATCTAGGCCGTAATTGGGATCGTCCCACAATAGGCAGATCTCCAAGTACCAGACAGAATCGATACGAGCATCCGCTCACGAAAAAAGGAGGCGGAGGCCTCCTTCCCTTACTACCCCCAGCTTGCTGATTGCTTAAATGCCGAAAGACGATCCGCAACCGCAGGTGGTTTTGGCGTTCGGATTCTTGAGTACGAACTGCGCGCCTTCCAGGCCTTCTTGGTAATCTATCTCTGCACCCACGAGATACTGAAGGCTTAGTGGGTCGATTAATAGCATCACGCCGCCCTTTTCGACACGCGTGTCATCCTCATTTACGGTCTCATCGAACGTGAACCCGTACTGAAAGCCGGAACAACCGCCGCCAGTAATAAAAACTCGCAATTTGAGCTCAGGATTATCTTTTTCCTCGATTAGCTCTTTGACTTTCTGCGCTGCACTATCCGTGAACTCGAGCGGGGTTGGCATTTCGGGCATGGGTGCATTCATGATCGTAACAATCGCTATATCAGAGAATCCTTATGCAAGTATGGGGGCATACTGAGCAAGATTCAAGCTTGGCGATGGTTTTGCCTACTTGTCTCTATCCCCACCGGCATCCCCACCGCCCGATGCGGCAAGCGGCGTAAACTGGGTAACGGCACCTTTTCCGGCTGCTGGCGCAGTCTCGTGCACCAGATTGCCATTAATGGCAGCCCCGAGCGCCATTTCTATAACCTTATAATGGACATCGCCTGTGATCTCGGCTTTCGATTGCAACTCGATGCGCTCTAGACAGTGCACATTGCCTTTGATCCTGCCATTAACAATCATGTGCGGCACACTGACGTTGCCTACGACTTCAGCGTGTTCACTCAGGACAAGCGTGCTGTTGCCGCCAGACTTTGCCGTGATATTACCCTTAATTTTGCCGTCAACCCGAAGCCCGCCGGAGAAGGAAATGTCTCCCTTCAGCTCGGCCTTGGCGCCCACTAGCGTATCGATGGTATTACAAGGTTTCTCGTTCGATTTCCTACCCAGTGCGTCCAGCATTATCACCTCCGCCACCATTCGCCGATGTGGCTCTAGTCTATATAATAGTAGATAACTCGCCCGGTGACCCGGCTCAAGTACACCCTTGGTCAGGTCCCAGCGCTAGGCTTTCGGCCATGGATAGATCTGCTCTATCGATTGTGCGTCTCGCCCGCGGCTGGTCACATTAACCTTTATCGTTCGCGGCTCAAAGTTCTGAGGCAGTTCGATTTGACCCTCTAGGTCCTGAAAATACTTAAAGTTAAACCTAATGGGCTTATCGGCAGCCTGGGGAAATCGTATTGTCGTATTTTCGCCGCCCTGTACCCCATTAATCTCAAATCGCGCCTTTCCACTGATCTTGCGATCATGTTTTAGGGCCTGAATCAATACCATCTTATAGTGATACTTGCTAATCGCCGTCGTACCGTCGTCGCCGGCAGCCTCGAGTTTCAGACTCTGTATGTGTAGGCCACTCTTTTTGTTAGGCGGCGAAATTATGTTGCGGTAGAAGTTGAGCTCCTCGCGCAGCCGCACAATCGCTTGGGATGAAGCCTTGAGCGAACGATCAAGATCTTGGTACGCGGTCTGATCCATTTGCAGCGAGCGCTCGGCGCGCGCCAGCGAGTCCCGTAGGGCTTGGTTATCTTGCTTGAGCTGGGCAACGACTTCCTGTAAGCCCTGCTGTTGACGCAGCGCCGTCAAGCTTTCGAAGCCCGCCATACTCAAACCGTGATTGTAAATGACCCCACTGGTTACCAACAGCACAACAACTATTAGGCCAGCAATAAATAGCTTCACCCGCGGTGAGTACCGTGGTTTAACGATCAGCTCGCCCGTCTTTTTCTGCTTAAACAACATCAAGATTTGGAACCCCGAAAAAGCGCACGCCTGAGAAAATTATAGCGCGCTGTGGGCCACCAGTAATAGGACTGGGCCACTCCTCACTGGATTATAGTCAGTCGGGCCTAGTTCTGACCCTAGTCTCTGGCACGGGCTTCGAGCAACACCCGATTTTGCGCCAGCACTAAGTCCTTGTGGTAGATGACACCTAATATATGCCGTTCTGCGGTGTCATCAACCACTGGTAGAAAGTCCTCACCATGAGCGCTTATCAACTGCAGGGCTCGATCAAGGCTGTTATGGGGAAGGACGACGATTTCACAAGGCTGCGCAATATCGCCAGCGCACGCCTTAGCTTCAACAGCATCTAGGGAACTCTTAAGCACGTCAACCGCAGTCAGGTGTCCGTAAAGTCGATCTTCCTGATCCAAAATGAGGGCAACCGCAGTACCCTTTTCAGCCAACGCGTGCCGCACTGCTGTAAGCCCGGCACGGTACGGAACAACGGCATAATTGCCGCTTACCAGGTCTTGGATGGTGATAGCGAGTAGCAAACCTGTTTCTTGGGCTTGTTGAGATCTATGCCACGTCGTTCAAGTTGCCAGGTGAAGAAGCTCTCGCGGGTGATCTGTTGTGTCAACATGCTCGCTATCACTACGACAATCATCACTGCGATGGTTAGTTCGCAGTTACTCGTTAACTCAAACATGATCAGTATGGTCGAGATCGGCGCCCCCAGAACAGCTGCCGTCACACCTGCCATCCCCATGATGGTATAAGCGCCGTGGCTGGACGACAGCCCCGGAAAGACGGTCGCGGCAATGATACCGAAGGCACCGCCAGTCATCGCACCGAGGAAAAGCGAAGGACTAAACACACCACCCGCGAAACCACAACCAAGTGCGATGGCGGTGGCCGCAGTCTTGGCTGCAATCAATGCAATCATAAAGCCCAAGGGTAGCGCTTCTTTCAACGCCTGGTCGGTAGCCTCATAACCCACACCGAGCACGTGCGGATAGGCGAGTCCAATAGCACCTATAATGAGTCCACCGAGCGCAGGTCGCAGCCAAACTGGCATCGGCATCTTGCCTACCACGTTCTTGGCAACAAAGATGCTATACATAAAGATCGTAGCCATGGCAGTACAGGCGATGCCCAACAAGACAAACGCCGGTACCTCCAGAAACGAGACAATGAAGTAGTCGGGCACAGACATAAACGCAGGAATATTGCCGAGATAGATTCGAGTCACGACGGTACCGGCTACCGACGCGATCACGATCGGTGCAAACACCTTCAATGCGTATCGTCCGACCACCACCTCCAATGCAAAAAAGACCCCGGCGATCGGCGCATTGAATGATGCCGCCACAGCCGACCAATGTGAGCGAAAGGTCGCGATTAAAATACAAGCGCTCAGCCATCCACGCGCTTATGCTTGCGCCGATATGCACCGCGGGTCCTTCGCGACCCACCGATGCGCCCACACCAATTGACGCTGCCGACGCTAGTGCCGCACCTAGGCCGGCTTTCACATCCATGCGTCCACCGCGAAGCACGCAGGCCTCCATCACATCTGCGACACCATGGTTGCGCCTTCCCGGCATGACGTAATGGACGAACAAACCGATTAAAAGACCGCCGAGTGTTGTAACCAGCAACAACTGCCAAGGCCGAAGCTCGGCCACCATACTGGCAAACCGTGCCTCCGAATTGGAGCCGTACAACACCAGCTGGAAAAACCCAATGAGTTCGCGGAAGCCAATGACTGCATAGCCCACCGCTACCCCGACTACCAAGGCAACGATGAACAGAATCGATTGTTCGCTACGGATTGCTTACTGCAGGCCAAACATCAAGTTTTTGTACTTTCGTTTGTATTCACGGCTTTGGATATAGTCTACAACGTAGGTGCCGCGTTGAGCTTACTCATCAAGAGTGTAACGCGAATCACAAGATATTGAGAGTGGAGTCCGCTCGGCGTGGGAACACTGGTTAGATGTTGTATCATGCACCTAGGCATAAACTGTTGGCACAAACGCATGGATCACGTTTTTCATCGACATACCCAGCATGTGTTGCCGTTGGCGACCCGGGGTGACGGTCCCTATGTGATCGATGCCAACGGTAAACGCTACCTCGATGCCTCCAGTGGGGCCGCCGTGTCTTGTCTTGGGCATAGTCATCCCGCCGTCATTAACGCGATCAAGTCACAGCTTGATCACTTGGCCTATGCCCACACGTCGTTCTTCACCAATCAACCGACGGAAGACTTAGCGGATATGCTGATCGAATCAGCACCGGCAGGAATCGAGCGCGTGTACTTTGTGACCGGCGGCTCTGAAGCCGCCGAAGCGGCATTAAAGCTCGCTAGACAATACTTCGTGGAAATAGGACAGCCTCAGCGTCGCCACTTTATCGCCCGACGCCAGAGTTATCACGGCAATACACTGGGTGCTTTGGCAATCGGTGGTAACGCGTGGCGCCGTGAGCAATTTGCACCCTTACTTATTAAGGCGCATCACATCTCGCCCTGTTATGCCTATCGCGACCGACACGAAGATGAAACCGATGAGAGGTACGGACTCAGGGTCGCGAATGAGCTTGAAACGAAAATCAAAGAACTAGGCCCCGAATCGGTGCTGGCGTTTATTGCCGAACCGGTGGTCGGTGCCACCCTCGGGGCGGTGCCATCCGTGCCTGGCTACTTCCGACGCATTCGTGAAATCTGCGATCGTGACAACGTACTACTGATCCTCGATGAGGTAATGTGTGGCATGGGTCGCACCGGTAGTCTGTTCGCATGCGAACAGGACGGGGTTGCGCCAGATATGATCCTCACGGCGAAAGGCCTCGGTGCCGGTTACCAACCTATCGCCGCGTTGCTGGTTGCCGGGCATATCTACGACACCATACGAACAGGGTCTGGATTCTTCCAACATGGGCATACCTATATGGGACATACGGCAGCATGCGCCGCCGCCCTTGCGGTGCAGAAGGTCATCCGCGAAGAAAACTTGCTAGATAACGTGCGCCGGCAAGGAGAACGACTTGCGCGCGCCCTGCGAGATCGTTTTGGCAGCCATCCACATATCGGTGATATCCGTGGGCGCGGTTTGTTTTGGGGCCTCGAACTCGTCGCCGACCGTGAAACGAAAACACCCTTCGACGCCAACTTGGGTCTACACGCGACGATTAAGCGCAAGGCAATGGAGCAGGGCCTGATGTGTTATCCCATGGGTGGAACTATTGATGGCCGCATTGGCGATCATGTGCTGCTGGCACCGCCATTCATTATTGACGGCCAGCATGTGGAAGAGATTACGAATAAGCTCGGCGGCGCAATAGATGCCGCGCTGGCGGCGATCTAGTTAGTTCCAGTCGCCCGCTAATCCCGAACAACCAGCACTGAACACTGGGCGTGACGCACTACGTGCGCCGCGTGGGGGCCGAGAAGGTACTGTTTGAGCTCCGGTCGGTGGGACCACATAACGATCAAATCAGCCTTTACGCTTTCCGCCGTATTTAGAATGAGGTCGTACACCGTGCCGGAACCGACGACATGCCGAACCTGAATACCATCGGGAACGTGCTGCTTGACGAAAGCACGGCATCGCTCCAGCGCCTCCGCCAATGCCTTCTTCTCATAGTCCTTGGGAAAGTACTGACTAACGATGCTCATACCGACATCGGGTAAGACAGCAAGCACGTGTAGGTTTGCGCCCGTGAGCTGGCAAAGATTGACAGCAACAGGGACAGCTTTTTCGGTGCTTTCATGTTCGAGATCGATAGGCAACAGAATATCTTTGTACATCGTATGCGCTCCTCTAAGGCGCCGTCGCCAACTCTGGTTTGCTGCGGCGCCGGAGTTGTAGCATGACGATTACCGCGAACAGCGCTAAGGCAGGTATATAGAACAGTTGCCTCGGTGGCCGATCCGCTGCCGTTTGAATGCTTGCGACTTCATAGTCGAAATCGATCTGCTGGCGGTCGGCCGTACTGCCAAACACCACGTTGTCCACAAATGTCTTACCCTCTTCGAATCTGAGCTCTATACCGGCTTTACGGAGGCGATCCTCGCCAGAACCCTTGGCACCGAGCGGCAACATGACCACTTTGTCGATCTCGCGCCCTTCCAGATCCTCGCCCTTGACTTGGATACGAATCTGAGCATCCTCTGACMYACCCTCGGCCACCTGGAACTGTCCCATCTGATCGCGTACCGCACCCGTGAACGAGCCCTTCACATGACCGAACAGATTGGACTCGAGGAGATCCTTGGGCAGGGCGCCGCAGTTGATGGAGACAAAGGCTCCTGCCGCTCGCAGGCTCCGGTAGTGGAGTTCGCGTGCGATCAGCTCCTTGCCGGTTCCCGACTCGCCGAAGATGAGGATCGTCGAGTCGGTCTCGGGGGACAGCGTCGGTGTGCACGAAGGTCTCTTTCCGCGGACCTGATCCAGCGCCGCGTTGCGTACCGCGCGAAAGACGTAAACTTTCAGATCCCTCGGCTTCTGTTTGTGCCGGATGAGGCGACAGAAAGCCTCGTGAATGGCGCCCTCTGCGAGTTCGCGACAACGTGTGATGGCCAGGGCACACGTGAACAGCTGCCGCCGGTGGCGWMGRTMSACCAGTTCGAGATCCGTTGCACCGTTCATCAATCCATCTGGCATGGGCGAGCGGGTGGCGGGGCGCTTATCGCGGATTTGACGATAATTTAACCGCAGCAAATCGCCCATGCCGGTTTCGAGCAGGGTTGCGGCTGGCGATTCATAGACTTGGACGCCAATAAGCACTTCTCCGCTTTTCAACGTTACTTCAATCGCCTTGTAGAGCTCGGAAATCGATGCATTGGGCTCGTAGACGTGCAGGTAAAAGTCTTCTGGTCCGAACCGTCGGGTGATGCCTTCGAGCGACGGGCCCAGCCGCCGAGAGCCACTGTGGCACGTTATGCACAGGCGCTTCTCATAAACCGTTTTGCCATGCGTGACATCGCCGGTGGAAAAATCGATATCTGTCAAACGTTTTCGCCAGTCGGTGCTTCCGACATTAGCCTGGCCGAGCAGGGCGCTATCTGACGGATAGGTTTGGACATACCATTGACGCCATGCGTTGACATCATTGTGTTCTAGCTTTTGTCCGCTCCAACTTCGAAGCAGGTCAGCTATTTGTTTTGTAGCAGTTGCGTTATGAAGGTGTCTTTCCAGAGCGCGGACGGCGTCGGCAATTTGCCCCGTGCGTGGCTCGCGATCTATTTTTAGCAAAGCTGTGCTAGACGCCATG
>LXTK01000186.1 GCA_001643475.1 Proteobacteria bacterium SPGG2
CCACGCCGACATAGACCACTAATACAACCAACGCCGCCATTGCCAAACGGCGCCGTCGCACCTGTCGCCACGGCGCACGCAGATGCTCGTGGCGTAAGGCGTACACAGCAAAAGCAATGACGGCTCCGAGTAACAGAAAGATGAGTCTATCGGTCCAGAGGAAAACAAGTTGCGGCATTAGTTTAGACGCACGCGGGGATCTACCAGGGTGTAACTAATATCCGTTAAGAGATAACCGATGACGTATAGCACTGCGCCCAAGAACACCATGCCTCGCACAATACCAAAATCTTGGTGACGTATGGCGTCGATAGTATAGCTACCAAGACCGGGTATGCCGAAGAATGACTCCATGATCAGGCTACCGATAAACAACAGCGGAATTACCGCGACCACTCCAGTCAAGATGGGAATCATGGCGTTCTTCAGTACATGCTGAAACAACACCCGGAATTCTGACAGCCCTTTCGCCCGCCCGGTGCGCACATAGTCTTTGTTGATCTCTTCTAAGAAAAAAGTGCGATACAGGCGCGTACCAGCGCCAATGCCGTACACTGCGCCAATAATGACGGGTAGGATGACGAACTTGATGGCGTGCCAGCTCGTGTCATAACCAGAAATCGGTACCAACCGAAGCAGCTTACCGACCAAATACTGACCGCCGATGATGTAGAACAATGTAGAGATAGACATCAAGATGACGCACAGCACCACACCCCAAGTGTCCAGATACATGCCCCGGAAGAACGCCAGCAACATCGCAAATGTGATGTTGACCAGAACGCCGATCAACAAGGTGGGCAAGGCGATAGCCAAGCTGGGCCACATACGCTCGCCGATGTCCTGACTGATATCACGACCATCATCGGCCCGCCCAAAGTCAAACAAAAACAATCTGACGGAATGCTTGAAGAAAATCGTATCTGTAAGCTGCGCCGCCCCGGTTGCATCAGCGTTATACAGCAGGGGCTTGTCGTAGCCATGGCCGATCTTCCATTTCTCGATCGCCTCAGGCGTAACGCGCTTTACCCCTAGCTGCAGGCGGGCGACGTCATCCGGGGTGTTAACGAAAAAAAATAGCGTAAAGGTAAGAAGGTTTACACCGATGAGAATGGGAATTGCATAAAGAATTCGACGAACGATATAGGCGATCACCGCTCTACCCGTCCTTCCTTGCGCATGTAAGTAACAACCACCGGTACCGCGCTGATCGCCAGCACGAGTCCGAACAGGCCAACCGGCCATAGTACTGGCTTGTTCCACTGTTCGCGCCTTTCTGCCCGTAACAACGGGTCGACACGAATATATTTAAGCGTGTTATTTGCCAAATTGTTTGGTTCGAGGTTATAAACCCAGGGGTTGTGCAATATGAACCGTTTGGGATGAAGCCCCCAGACCCAGGGTGCATCGCGCTGCGCAATGTCCAACATATGGTCGATAATACGAGCGCGCGCAGGACCATTGTCCATGTTCTTCATCTGCTCAAACAGACGATCAAATTCGGGGCTCTCATAGTTCGACGCGTTCTCGCCGTCTTCACCTACTTTCTTATTCGGACCATACAGCAGGAACAGAAAATTTTCGGGGTCCGGATAGTCGGCATTCCAACCCCAACGAAAGATCTGAGCATTACCCTCGCGCATCTTCTTTTGAAAGCGATTGTAGTCCGTAGCGCGCCCGACCAACTGGATATTAAGCTTCTGAAATTGTTTACGCATCCAATCGAAATCAGCCTTAGCCTCCGGTCCCGCTGCCGGCGTATCAAAGTACAACAACAGTGGTTTACCAGTGGCATTATCACGACCATTAGGGTAGTCGGCCTCCGTCAAGAGACGCTGTGCGACCTCGATCGGCTTTCGTCTTAGCTGCCCATCAACGCAGTCATAAACGTAAGTGTTTCTGCCTTTGCAGCCAGCACGGTAACCGAATATTCCTGGTGGCAGGGGTCCTTGGGCAGCGATCCCGCGGCCGTTACGGAAAATCAGTATGTATTGTTCGTAGTCGATGGCAATCGATATCGCCTGGCGCAACTTGCGGCTACGCTCACTGTAACCGCCCACCACTGGGTCCAGCATGTTGAATCCAAGGTAGTAGGTCGAGGGTGCGACACTCGTCAAAAGACGGATACCCTTGGCTCGCATCTCTGGTGTCAATTCCGTATCGCCGCCGGTCGTCATCCGGATCGTCTGATCAAAACTTTCCGCCAACACATCCGAACGATCCGAATAGCCTTGAAGAAACTTGTTCCACCTGGGTATGTTCTCCTTCTCCAGGCTATAAATCGCCTTGTCGATAAACGGCAGCCGTTGTCCCGCGTCCGCCAGCAGCCCCTTGTCAACATCACCTTTCTTACCTTCGCTTGGGTAACGCTCATCGTGAAACTTGGGATTGCGTTCCAGTATCATTCGTAGATTGGGGTTGTTGACCGTGAGCATATAGGGCCCGGTGCCAACGGGATACCAATCAAGCGTCAGGTTTTGGTCCGCCATACCGGCTTGTGAAAAGAACCGATCCGCTTCCGGGGGCATGGGCGCAAAGAAAGGCATCGCCATCCAATAACGGAATTGCGGATACTTGCCACGAATCTTGACTCGGTAGGTATAACGATCCACCTGTTCCACGCCAGCTAGTGAATAGCGCGTCAGGTCCAGGAACGCCTGATCCGCCAACTGACGCTGGGCGGCTTGTAGTTCGCGCGCATAGTCCCCCAGTCCGACAATATATTCGCTCATCAGACTCAGGATCGGAGAATGCAACTTCGGATGAGCTAGACGCTTGATTTGGTAAACGTAGTCAGCGGCAACAAGTTCGCGAGTGCCAGTCAGCGGAAAGTCAGCGATGCGCCGCCATTGGCGAAGCTGTGCCGGCTTGAGATCGTGATAAGCAAAATGGCCGTTGTCATCCTGGGCAAAACAAGGGTGAGGTTGATAATAGATCCCAGGCCGGATACGTATTTCATACACACTATGGGCGATATCCGCGACGGCAGCGTCGGCAGATAGTTGCCGGCCGCGCTTATCGTAGTAGAGCGGTTTTGGAACCGCAGTGGCAGTCAGTGGAATCAGCGTATAAGGACGTTTCAGATAGTGATATTGAAAAGGGGGCTCATAGATTTGCGCGATAATCTCGTATTCGTTCGAACTGTAGGACCGCGCAGGATCGAGTGTCTTCGGACGTTCCCTGAAGAATGAATAGAGAGTGTTGGCCTGTTCATCGCTGGCGGGATAAGGATTATTCCAAGCCGCCAGCGTTTGCCCCGAAAGCATCGTAAGGATGATAACAACAAACGCGGGCATTGCAGATGTCCATAACAACGCCGACAGTCGTCTACAGGTCATTGCGCGCCCATTGCAACTAGAAGGGATGGAATGGTGAGCATCTACGCTTAGTTTGGATACCCAGCGTTGCAACTAAATACAAATATACCAGATTCACGTGCCTTGTCCCTCTTCCCGTCGACACGATTTTTCGCTACTGTATACGTCGGTTTTCGTCGCTACCCGAAGACTTAGGCCTTACAATCACGCGGACTAGAACACCAAGGGAGGCTTTAAGCGTGGGATTTCTCACTGGAAAACGCGCACTAATCGTCGGTGTCGCCGGCGAACGCTCTATCGCCTGGGGTGTCGCCAAGGCTATGCACCGTGAAGGGGCCGAGATCGCCTACACCTATCAGAATGACAAGCTGAAGTCACGCGTCGAAAAACTTGGGTCACAAACCAAATCCGACATCTTCGTACCGTGCGATGTTGCCAGCGACCAACAGATCGATGACGTCTTTTCTCGCTTAGACGACTATTGGGATGGCCTGGATATTATCGTTCACTCGGTTGCCTTTGCCCCTCGGGAAGAGCTCACGGGATCGATTCTCGACACAATAACACGCGAGGGCTTCCTCGTGGCTCACGAAATCAGCGCCTACAGTTTTGCTGCCTTAGGCAAGGCCGGTCGCGCATTGATGCAAGACCGCGCGGGCGCCCTACTTACTCTCAGCTACATCGGCGCCGTGCGTGCGTTACCAAACTACAATGTAATGGGGCTTGCCAAGGCAAGCCTAGAGGCTGCGGTTCGATACATGGCGCAGGCCTTGGGTCCCGAGGGGATACGCGTCAACGCTGTCTCCGCCGGCCCGATCAGGACGTTAGCAGCCGCAGGGATTTCGGACTTCAAGAAAATGTTGGACTACTATACCAAGACAGCACCACTTGGGCGCAGCGTGGATATCGACGAAGTAGGAAATGTGGCGGCGTTCTTGTGCTCAGACCTAGCCTCAGGCATTACGGGAGAAATTACCTATGTCGACGGCGGTTTCAACGCCGTCGCCCTCGGTACTGGAATGATGGAAACTTCCTAGCGACTATAGGCGATTGGGGAAGATCTTGACCTCTGCCCGCTTGCGCAGACGTGCCAGATAGCTAGCGAAATGTCCCTGACCAAGGCGTTGCCGCAAAACGTTCTCGGCGCGTTGCTCTAGAGCCTCGTCTGCATCCTTGGGCTCTCCCGACCGAACGCTATTAAGCGCAAACACCGCATAACCTTGGTCACCGAGGTCTGCTTCACCATAGGCCGCTTGATTGCCTTCCGGACTGCGTGTCTGAAACACTACATCAACAATACGACGATCGACACCTTGCGGCTTTAAGCGACTTATCAGGCCAGATTGCTTTAGCTCTAAACCGTGTTTCTGTATCAGCGGTTCTAGCGCTGCGCCCGCCCGCAGCTTTGTTAGGATATCCGCGCCGAGCTCAGCCGCCTGTGCGCGCGCACTTTCTCTCCTGAGCCGTTGTTCAATCTGCGCCCGCACCTCGGCCAAAGATTCAATGGCTGGCTCACGATGGCCGGTGACCCGAAGCGCGATAAATACCGTTCCCGCAATTTCGATGGGATCGCTATTACGAGATTCAATTAACACCTCCGGATGGAATGCCGCCTCGATAACTTTCGGTTGTCTCGTTACACCCGAGCCACCGCTACGGTCGAACCACCCGCTTTGCTGAATTTCCAACCCCAACACCTTGGCCGCGGGCTCAAGACTATCGGATTGTTCATAGACGATATTGCTCAGTTCCTCAAATTTATCATAAAACTCTTCTTCGCCTTTGCGTTGGCGCAAGTTCTTCTCGACCTCCAGCTTTGCCTCTTCATAAGGCGTGCGCGCCACTGGCGTGTATTCTGTCAATTTGGCGATGTGATAACCATAGTTAGTCAGTACCGGT
>LXTK01000049.1 GCA_001643475.1 Proteobacteria bacterium SPGG2
CTACCGCCCAGCACTCCTTTCCGGATTACCTTCGGAAGCGGAGTATGTGCATGCACGCGTCGCCTGGGTCGCAGCCCACGAATTGGCTCATGTCATCGCGGGCTTCTCACACACGGGCTACGGAGAAACAGTGGTGGGCTTCCGTCTGCCTCGCATCTCTGCATCCGGGGACCGTATCGTGACCGACTTGGACCAGGTGGTGCCCGAAGTTCCTCTCCCCTATGACTTGTGGCTCATGCGCTATGCCTATTATCCGCCGGCAGCGTCGGGCGAGGAGGAGGCACTTCAGGACATCATTGCCGCGGGGCGTCGGGAGGGACTCCGGTACGTAAGCTATCAAGCTGGCTTGTTGATGCCGGAAGCGGTCAGTCGGATCAGGAATCCGGATATCCTGGGGGAGTTGCACGAGGCCATGAGTGTCCGTTCGAATCTCCTATCTCACTTTGGCGCGGGCGTCCTCGCGAACTACGGACTTCGGCAGCAGGGCGAGGCTCACCGCCGACACCAGATAGAAGAGCTCCATCGTGATGTAGGCAATCTAGGCACCGTCTGCCGACCAGGCCAGAAAGGCACCACCGAGCGCGRGGCCGAGAACCCGGTCGGGGTGGGTTTCCGCATAGACCAAACTGAGGGTAGAGCCCCAAGAGCCACCGAACAGTAGCCAGCGGTCTATTCCCAAATGCGTGCGCAGGGTCTCCATATCAGCCACCAGGTGTTGGGTGGTGTTGAGCTCGAGACAGGCGTGGGGGGTAGAACGACCAGCGCCGCGTTGATCGAACAGGACGATGCGATAGACATTCGGGTCGAGGAAGCGGCGATGATAGGCCTCGCAACCGGCGCCGGGGCCGCCATGCACAAACAAGGCCGGCAACCCATCGGGATTGCCACACTCCTCCACATACAGGGTATGGGTGGCATCGACCGCAAGCTCGTGGGTGGTGTAGGCTTTAATTTCCGAAAACAGCTTGCGCATGGACTCTTGGCCCGGGCGCGGGCCTGATCATTGTTGTTTTGCGGTCGTTCGCTTGCCAGTATAACGGCAGCAAACACGGCGCCAAAGCGGCGATGGCTTGAGGCAATGAGACATCTTGTTTTTGTCTATGGGAGTCTACGATGCGGTGAACGCCATGCCCATTTGCTTGCGGGCGAACACTATTTGGGCACTCATAAGACGGGGCCGTGTTATACCATGTTTAGTCTGGGAAATTGGCCGGCGATCATGGCCGGCGGTGATGTCGCTATTGTTGGCGATGTGTTTAGTATTGACAGGTCGAAGCTGGCTCACCTGGACGCGTTTGAGCGTTTCCCCCATCTGTTTGTGCGCCAACGGATATCCACGTGCTATGGGCAAGCGTGGGTCTATATGTTCCGACATCGACCGGCCGACGCAGTCACCATACCTTCCGGCGATTGGCAAGACGGCTAGGCAGAAAACTAATATCGATAGTAATCCGGCTTGTAAGGGCCTTCGATCGGTACGCTGATATAGGCTGCCTGTTTCGGCGTGAGTGTGGTCAAGTGAGCGTCTAGTTTTTTGAGATGTAGACGCGCAACCTTCTCGTCCAGATGCTTAGGCAACACGTACACTTTCTTGTCGTAGTTCTCGTGGTTGTTCCATAACTCGATCTGCGCCATCACCTGGTTGGTGAACGATGCCGACATGACAAAGCTTGGGTGACCAGTGGCGCAACCGAGATTCACTAGGCGGCCCTCGGCCAGCACAATGATGCGCTTGCCGTCTGGAAAGATCACGTGATCGACTTGCGGTTTTATGTTCTCCCACTTGTATTTTCTAAGACTAGCGATGTCTATCTCGGAATCGAAGTGACCGATGTTGCAGACAATGGCCTGGTTCTTCATCGCCAGCATGTGTTCGTGGGTGATTACGTTTGCGTTGCCAGTAGCGGTGACAAATATATCGGTCACGGCGGCGGCTTCGTCCATGGTCACGACGCGATAGCCCTCCATCGCTGCCTGTAGGGCGCAGATGGGGTCGATTTCCGTTACCCAGACGATGGCGCCCAGACCACGTAACGCTTGTACAGATCCCTTGCCGACATCGCCGTAGCCACAGACGACGACAACTTTGCCGGCGATCATCACATCGGTGGCACGCTTGATACCGTCGACCAATGACTCGCGACAACCATAAAGATTGTCGAACTTGGATTTCGTGACCGAATCATTGACGTTGAAGCTTGCCGCCAACAGTTTGTTGTTGTTTGCCATTTCGTATAGACGATGTACACCGGTCGTGGTCTCTTCAGAAATCCCACGCACATTAGCCATGAGCTCGGAATACTTTTCATGCATGACCAAAGTGAGGTCGCCACCATCATCGAGAATCATGTTGGGCCGCCAGTTGTCGGGCCCGAAGATGGTTTGATCGATACACCACCAGAATTCGTCCTCGGTCTCGCCCTTCCAGGCAAACACCGGGAGGTCTTTGGCGGCGATGGCAGCCGCGGCGTGGTCTTGGGTAGAAAAGATATTGCACGATGACCAACGAACTTCTGCCCCCAATTCGAGCAAAGTTTCGATAAGTACCGCGGTTTGTATGGTCATGTGCAAGCAACCGGCGATGCGCGCCCCCTTTAACGGCGCTTTGCCGGCGTACTCTTGGCGTAACGCCATTAGGCCCGGCATCTCGGTTTCCGCGACCGCAATCTCCTTGCGACCCCATTCGGCGAGTGTAATATCGGCGACCTTGTAGTCTGGTTGCAGATGTTCAACAGGCGTGCTCATGCATGATTCCCTTTGTGTGAATTGGTTGCGCTAATGCCTTAGTTTAGGCGCTCTTGATTGATCTAGGCCCGAGTTCATCGCCAAGTATCTTGGCCTTGTCGGTGCGCTCCCAAGTAAAATTCGGTTCGGAACGCCCAAAATGGCCGTAGGCGGCGGTTGCTGTATAGATCGGCCGCTGCAAATCAAGTTCCTGGATGATGGCCTTGGGACGTAAATCGAAATGGTTTCGTACAAGCTGCTCGATCTTGTCATTAGCGATTTTGCCGGTGCCAAAGGTTTCGATGTGAATTGATAGTGGTTGTGCTACGCCGATGGCATAGGCCAGTTGCATTTCACAACGCTCGGCCAGACCGGCCGCGACAATGTTTTTGGCCACATAACGAGCGGCATAGGCGGCGGAACGGTCTACCTTGCTCGGGTCTTTGCCGGAAAACGCACCACCACCATGGCGCGCCATACCGCCATAGGTATCGACGATGATCTTGCGTCCTGTCAGTCCACAATCGCCGACCGGCCCACCGATCACGAAACGTCCAGTTGGGTTAACCAGATACTTCGTATTCTTGCTCAACCATTGTGCGGGCAGCACCGGCTTAATGATTTCTTCGATGACCGCTTCCTTCAGACGCGCGTGTTCGATGTCCGGCGCGTGTTGGGTGGATAGCACTACAGTTTCTATGCCCGCCGCTTTGCCGTCCTCATAGCGCACCGTGACCTGGGACTTGGCGTCGGGACGTAGCCACGGCAGGCGTCCGCTTCGTCGCACCTCGGCCTGGCGCTGCATTAATTGATGAGCCAGGCTGATGGGCAGCGGCATGAATTCTTTACTTTCGTTGGTGGCATAGCCAAACATCATGCCTTGGTCGCCAGCGCCCTGATCTAGATCTAAACCTTGGCCTTCGTTGACGCCTTGGGCAATGTCCTGCGACTGCTTGTCGATGGCGGTCAGCACCGCACATGATTCCCAATCGAAGCCCATGGACGATTCGTAGCCGATGCGTTTGATAGTGCCGCGAACAATATCGGTCATGTTTACCCAAGCGTTGGTAGTAATCTCACCGGAGATGATGGCCATACCGGTGGTGACCATGGTTTCACAGGCGACCCTGGCCCCCGGATCTTGACCGATGATTGCATCGAGCACGGCGTCCGATATTTGGTCGGCGACTTTGTCGGGATGGCCTTCTGATACTGATTCCGAGGTGAAAAGATAGCTGTTTGCCATGGCTTTCCCGTTTCCTAAGTTATTTTATGTATGGGCGATAGGCCTGGTTGGCGCGGAGGCGGGAGTCTACCAGGCTCGCGCCAGATCAAATAGCCGCCATCCAAAACTTACCGTCAATGACGGATGATTTTAGGTCACCGGGTCCAGCGAGGTCCATCTCAACCCAGGTGGCGCGATATTGGCTGCCTGGGAGGCGTCGAAGACTGACTTAGCAGGTTTGCACTGATGGGCGAGATTTAAAATGAGCGGAACCCACCCACATTGTGACTGAGCCTCAATTGATATATTTTTTCCCACCTAGCGCCCTATAATTCGACGACAACGAGTTCTCCAAAATATTATGTAAAATAAAAAACTATGTGGCTATATCTCTCTAGAATAGGCCAATTTTTACCAAACGGTGGGTATTTCCGTCGATAATAACACCCTAGGTGGACCGATGACAGCTAAAACAATTCCTCTCCTGACGAAGCCAGAAAAATACTGCACCAGATCCACCATGATTTTCCGCAGGTATGTAGCGAGTTGGCACACCCTGTCGTATGCAGACCGACGTTGTAAGTCGAACGTAAGACGGGATCAGCCGGATGGCTGCTGGCGTTTCATGTGACCCTGCATAATGCGCGCGAAACGCTCTGCGTTGACCGCCTGTTCGGCATATTTGCCAAGTTTGTCATCAAGAAAATCGGTCAACCGGTCCATGCGCTCTTCGGGTGACGGGTGGGTCTTGAACATCAACGCTACTGCGTCATCCGTAGGATTGACCGACGCCAGCGTCTGCAATACCGCCAGCAAGCCGTAGGGATCGTAGCCGGCGCGTGCAGCCAGGGTAGCGCCGAGATAGTCGGCCATGAACTCATCCTTCTTATCGAGACCTCGACTAAACAACTCCGTGCCGACGTTCAAGACCTGCTGAAAATCCTGGCCACTGCTACTAGTCAGTGCCTGACCGCCCAGTTTTGCCCATTCCCCTTTGCGCATGGTTTTTAGTGCGTGGCGCTTGATCACATGGCTGATTTCATGCGCAAGCACGCCCGCCAGTTCGGACTCATCGCGCATCAATAGCAACAGACCGCGGGTGATAAATACGTACCCGCCGGGCATAGCGAAGGCGTTAACTGATTCGGTGTCGAGAATGGCAAAGTGCCAAGGGAGGTGTGGCTTTTCTGTTTGTAGGGCAATCCATTTGCCAATTCGGTTTACGTAGATCTGGAGCTCACGATCGTCGACCGGTGCGGCGGCGCCCAAGAGATTGGCAGCAATCCCGCGGCCAATCTTGATCTCACGCTTTTCGGATACCGGTTTAATCGCCTTCAGCAGTGAACCTAGTTCGAGCGCCGAGGTGTTAGCGATATGCCCGATGCCAACAGCAATGCATGTGGCAACCGTGATTGTCTTAACAAGTTTGGGAGCCATGCGCTCTTATCCCTTCTTTTTCTTTTTTTTCTTCTTCTTCTTCTTCTTCTTCTTCTTCTTATATTTATGCTCTGAGTACTTGATCTTTTGTGGCACAAGACCACCGTTTGCGGCATGGTGACTGGCGTCACTACCGCTTGTGGTAAACGCGTCTAGCGAGGCCAACGCCGCCGGGTCGGGTTTAGCGCCCTTGAGATCTTCTGCACTGATGCCGCGGATGCCGGTGGTGGCGACCAAACCCGTGGAACTTGAGCGGCCGGTAGTCATCGAACGCCACAGCATACTCAATCCTAGAAAGCTTGATTTCTTTTGCTCGGGGTTGGAACCAACGCGCACTTGATTCAAGCGCACCCATCCCTGGCCATGGTCGCCGACCTCTACCTTTAACCAACCTCCACGACGCCGGATGATCCCGACCTTGGTCTGTTTAGGTACGCGGGAGATCAACTTGGCGTCGCGGTAGGGGGCCGCACGCAAGTCGGCGGTGTCACGCATGATCCCGGATTGGGCGGCTTGGACTAGCGTTGTAACGCTGAGTAGAAGGCCAGCCAGGAGCAATAACCGGTTGGCGTTCATATTGGTGTTATGACCACAAAGGTTCATATAGACGCACCTCCTTGGTCCGCCCTTTGAGCTTTGCGCTTCCACGGTCTCGGAATTCGAGTTCGGATCCACAGGCCTTACGCGTGGCGGCAGATACCAGCACGCGACACAGTCCCCGTGTCTGTCCTTCTATACGACTCGCGGTGTTTACTGTGTCGCCGATTACCGTGTAGTCCTGCCGGTGCTCAGGTGAGCCAATAAAGCCCACCACCACCTCGCCGGTATGAATGCCGATGCCGATATCGAAATCCTCGCCAGCTTCGCCTAATTCCTTGCGGAACGCCTCCAGCGCAACCACCATGTCACGCGCCGCCATCACCGCGCCTAGGGCGTGCTTGGGTTGGTCAGTAGGTGCTCCCCAAAACGCCATAATGCCATCGCCGATGTATTTGTCCAGCGTACCCTGATGGCGATAAATGACGTCGACCTGGCGGGCGAAGTAGCGATTGAGCAACCCGTGGACGTCTTCGGCGTCCATGCGGTTGCTGAGTTGGGTAAATCCGGCAAGATCGGCGAACAGAACCGTCACCTGACGCCGTTCACCGATGGTTTCTTTCGCCGGCGCATCCACTGGAGCGTCAGTAGTCTTGGCTGGACTCTGCAGTTCCGGAACGGCGCGCAATACCCGCTTACGGTGGCCCAGCGAAAGGCCCATTTCCTTCAGGTCGTCATCGGATAATTCCGCTAACAGGTCGATATCGATGTCGTTCTCGGCGAACAGTTTGGCGTGCTCGCCGAGGCCGATCTCATCCAACCACTTCGCAATATCCGACATCGGCCAATCCGGCGCCTAAAAGATGGCGCTCAAGCTAACAAAAAGCGCGGCCAGTGGCACCCGCGTGGGCGCCTACGTCAGCGCGGCGCAGGCCCGCTGAATGCGCATGCAAGCCTCCTCCAGAAGATCCGTGCCAGTGGCGTAGGAAATGCGGAAGTAGGGCGACAGGCCGAACGCCTCACCATGCACCGCCGCCACGCCTTCGGTTTCGAGGAGGTAGGTGACCACGTCTGCGTCGCTGGCGAGCGTCTTGCCGTCCGGCGTTTTTTTACCGATCAAACCGGCCACCGACGGATAGACATAGAACGCCCCGGTCGGCGTCGCACACTCGATACCCTGCGTTTGGTTTAGCATCGACACCACCAAATCGCGGCGTTCCTTGAAGATCCGGTTGTGCTCGGCGATGAAATCCTGCGGCCCAATCAGCGCCTCGACCGCCGCCCATTGAGAAATCGTCGAGGTCGACGTGGTCGACTGGGACTGGATCATGTTCATCGCGTTGATCAGTTCGACCGGTCCCGCCGCATAGCCGACCCGCCAGCCGGTCATGCAATAGGCCTTGGACAAGCCGTTTAGGGTCAGCGTGCGCTCGAACAGTTCCGGCACCACTTGCGCGATGGTGGCGAATTCGAAGCCGTCGTAGACGATCTTCTCGTACATATCGTCGGGCATGATCCACACATGCTGGTGCCGCTTGAGCACCTCTCCCAGCGCCGTCAACTCGTCGACGGTATAGGCCGCGCCGCTCGGGTTGCACGGCGAGTTAATCATGAACCACTTGGTGTTTGGCGTTATCGCCGCCTCGAGCTGCTCCGGCGTAATCTTGAACGCGCTCTCTGCCGGGCACTGGATGACCACGGGCACACCCTCGGACAGCAGAGTGATATCGGTGTACGACACCCAGTAGGGCGCCGGGACGATTACTTCGTCTCCCCGGTTCAACGTCGCGTTCAGCGCGTTGTAGATCGTTTGCTTTCCGCCACAGCCCACGCTTATCTGCGCCGGGGTGTAGGTCAGCCCGTTATCGGCTTTGAGCTTCTCGCAGATTGCCTCGCGCAGCGCCGGTATCCCGGCCGGTGGCGCATATTTGGTTTTGCCTTCCGCCAATGCCCGAATAGCCGCGTCCTTTACATTCTGCGGCGTGTCGAAATCGGGTTCCCCGGCGGCGAGGCCGATGATGTCGCGACCCTCGGCCTTCAACTCCTGCGACAAGGTGTTGATGGAAATCGTCGGAGACGGTTTGATGCTGCTCAGGCGGTCAGCAAGAAATCCCATTACTCATTTCCGTATATGCGGGCTGTTATCGGCGCGAACCTAGTCGCCAGCGCTGCACTGCACAAGACTAGATGCTATCCGTCTGAGCTGCCGACGCGGGGGAGTTCGTTTCGGTCTCGCGGCAACCACRCGGTTATCAGTATGMATGCTGCCAWGGCGTCGAATGCGATGAAAAGAAAATTGAAATTTCGGCCGCCTGGGCTATTTTTCTGGTTAGCCATCGGCCAAAAGGTATGTCAGCGCCGGCGGAGAACATTGATATAATTCAATCAGCTATGGAATTTCCCGGATCGACCGATGACTGATCGTCGCCGCCTTTACCAGCGCATCGCGCCCTTCTACGACATCCTCGATTTTGCCGGCGAAGCCCTCAACCAACGCCGGGTGCGTCCGCAAATATTCGATGGACTGAGCGGCTGCGTTCTCGATGCCGGGGTCGGCACAGGCCGCAATATTCCGTTTTATCCATCGAGCGCGTCAATTGTCGGGAGCGATTTGAGCAACGCCATGCTGCGCCGAGCCATCCGGCGCCGGCAACGCCTGGGTGCGCCGCTCTCTATAGTCGCCTCGAACATCTGCCAATCGCCGTCCCCCGACAATAGCTTCGACGCCGCCGTCGCCACGTTCCTGTTTTGTGTGCTCGATGATGCGGATCAACTGCCAGCGCTACGGGAATTGGCGCGCATCTGCCGGACCGGCGGCGAAATCCGCCTGCTCGACTACGTGCTGCCGGAACACGCCCGCCGCCGCCGGTCGGCATACC
>LXTK01000292.1 GCA_001643475.1 Proteobacteria bacterium SPGG2
GACCTCAAAACCGTTGGTCAGCCGGACGCGCGCAACCTTGCGCAGCGCCGAGTTCGGCTTTTTCGGCGTCGTGGTATAAACGCGCGTGCAAACGCCCCGCTTTTGCGGGCACTTCTGCATCGCCGGTACCTTGTTGCGAACCACGGGCCGCACACGCGGCTTGCGGACCAGCTGGTTAATCGTCGGCATTCACAACCTTCCGTGCCACTTCGCCGCCGTAGGGGCGGACTCGCAACAATGCGGGCCGGCTTGCGTCTCCAAAACGCCGAAGAACCGCCAACCCCTTGAAAACCCAGATAAAACCAACCCGACCGACGGGCCGCGTTCCATACAAGAAACTCAGTAGCAGCATAAATCGGTCTGCTTACGCTACCGAGCTAGGCACCCACGAGGGTATCTRYTTKTTTGCGCTTTCCTTYATTGGGCCCACTGGCGACGTATTTACGCCAGAGCAGGATCTTTCCGCGCTTCCAGTTCGTACTGATCTTGTCCGATGAGTACGCGGTCACGATCATCTGCCGTCTTTCAGAACTGGCGCAACCCGCCAGCAACAGGGTGGCGATAACAATGAATAAAGGCACAGTGATAAGCGGTTTGGTCATTCGTGGGCAATAGAAGAGACACGATCTCTTCTCCTTATTTGGTCAACGATATTGCGGATGCCAATCGTGCTCACATCATACAGTGCCTCTACGATAAACCGCGTTTGCTTGACTTCTATAGCACCCGAAATATCTGCCAGTGCGGCGTACCGGATACGATATATGGTTCGATGTCCTTACTCCATTGTTTATGGGCTTCTATCGTACCGAGCTTCTTCCAGGCGGCGCCGAGGTCAGCGAGATCTTCGATCTCCACGTCCGACTGTATGGTTGACTCCAACGCGCCCACCGCACCAGTTAAAAGCCGAACCTTATCCGACGTCCAGCCGACTTGCGACCCGATTTCCTCGTTCCAGCGTTTCAACATATCGATAACAGTCTGTTTGTGACCAAAACGGGCTTCAATTTGCCAACGTGCAATCATCATGGTGTGTTTCCTCATCCATCGTATTTTAAGGAGGCGAGCAATGCGCTTGGGCCATATCAGGGGTGTCGTCGCATCTGTCCAACCGCTGGGAACACCCACCCATCTTGCCACGGCAGGTTCAGCTAATGTGAACTCTACCTAACCAGTGCTCTGAACGTCCGCTAATGAAACTCTGCTGACATAGTTTAAAACTTTCCACTTGCTGTTCCTAATTAGCGAAACAGCTCGGGGACCTTCGGGCCAGTCTCCGCTGAGGGTCCCTGCCCATCGCATGTGGGTTTTTCGAGGACGATTCGAACCTCCGACGAGGACCAAGAGGACAAAGCTCACTTTGTGCGGGCTTTTTCTTTATCATCGGTGCAATGAAAAATCTTTGGGAAGCTACCGCGGAACCGTCCCCCGAGTCCGAGCGTTTGACGGGGAACCGCAACGCAGAGGTAGCCGTGATCGGCGCTGGATTCACCGGTTGTGCGGCGGCGCTACGTTTGGCACAAGCCAGCATCGACGTCTGTGTTATTGAGGCGGAGGATATTGGCTATGGCGCATCAGGGCGTAACGTCGGGTTAGTGAACGGGGGCTTGTGGGTGGAGCCGCAGAAGATAGAGGCTGAGTTAGGTCAGGACAACGCACAGCGTCTTAACGACATGCTGATGCGGGCGCCGGACGTGGTTTTCGATTTGATCGAAAAGCATAATATGTCTTGTGAGGTGACACGGGCGGGCACGCTGTACTGTGCGCATGCGCAAAGTGGGTTTCGAAAGCTTGAGCGGCGAGCAGAGCAACTCATCGCAGCTGGGGCACCGATTAAGCTGCTCTCGTCGGATGAGGCGCGTGAGAAGATTGGGTCGGACGCTTTCCACGGCGCGTTGTTCGATCCCCGTGCCGGTACCATTCAGCCGCTTAGCTACGTCCGCGGATTGGCGAAAGCGGCGAGTAAGGCAGGGGCCAAATTTTACACTCGCTCACGGGTCAACACACTCACACATGATGGCCTGCAATGGCGCGTCGCGACCAGTCAAGGTTCAGTAAGTGCTAAGTCGGTGATTCTCGCCACCAACGCATACACGGCGTCGCTGGATTCGGCGACGATGCCATCGTTTGTACCGATTCACTACTGTCAGTTTGCTACTACGCCTTTAGGAAAGGATCTGGCTCACACAATATTGCCGGAACGTCAGGGGGTATGGGATACGGCGACGGTGATGTCGTCATTTCGAATGGATAACAATGACCGACTGATTGTTGGTGGTATTGGGCGGCTCGACGGCCCCGGCGCGCGTGCACACGCGGCATGGGCGCGTCGAAAACTAAAGAGCCTCTTTCCCGCGGTGCAGGTTCAGCACTTCGAATTCGGATGGTCGGGCCGCATGGCGATAACCGGTGACCGCTTGCCCAAGATCGCAAGGATCGGGCCTGGCGCGTTAATGGTGCATGGCTACAATGGCCGTGGCATCGGTCCGGGGACGATCTTTGGGACCGCTTTGGCGGATTACCTCTTAGGTGGTGACGAATCGGTGTTGCCCCTTCCTATTGTCGACCAGCATCGTGAATCATTCCGGTTGCTTAAGTCGTGCTTCTATGAGGTGGGGGCAACCGTGTTTCACTTGTTGAGTGCGCGGGTTAAGTAGGTGCTGCATGATTGATGATCACTGTCTTCGACAGGAAGCGGACAAGATCTGCGCCGAGCTTAAGCACCTTGACCAACTCGAAGATGTGCTCGACGAGGCGTGGGGCGAGTTCGAGCATGAATTGCGACGAGCGGGGGACGCGCTAGTGAGGGCAGGCGGATGTTCCTGGGGTGTCGAAAACCGAATTAAGGAGTTGAAGGGCAATATTGCGCTCAATCGCAAAGACCTGGACGAAAATGAAAAGCGGCGCCAAGAACTCGAAGCTCGCCTTAAGAATATCGAGCAAAAACTCTCCTAGAAATCGGTGGGGGCGCCACCCTCTTGTTTGCGCTTGATGACAAACGCCTCAAGCTCGTCTCGCAGACTCTCTTCCATTGGCGGTGGTGTGTATTCCTTGATGAGCTGTTTCCAGAGTCTGTTGGCACGTTCGAGTACGGTTTCCGACCCTGCTTCTTGCCAAGTCTCGAAATTACGCCAATCGGAAAGAAACGGACTATAAAAGGCAGTGCGGTAACGGCTTTGTGTATGATCGCAACCGAAACAGTGTCCGCTGGAGCCCACTTCTCGGATTGCATCGAACGCAAGATCGCCATCGGTGGTGGAAACCGGTTGATGATAATAAATAAATTGCTGTAGGACTTCGCAGTCCATGACAAATTTCTCAAAGCTTGCCGCAAGCCCGCCCTCAAGCCAGCCGGCAGCATGGAACATCATATTCGCGTGCCCGCTTGTGCTACCCCAAAGCGAAAACACACTCTCCCACATGGCCTGCGCGTCGGCACAGTTCGCGGCGTTGGCGTTGGAGGCGCGCAACGGTAGCTTGTAACGCCTCGCTAACTGGCCCGAGATCTGCATGGCGCGCATGTATTCTGGCGTCCCAAACGCGGGCGCCCCCGACTTCATGTCGACATTCGATGTAAAAGCGCCGTAAACCACAGGCGCCCCGGGCCTTACCGTTTGTAGCAATACGATCGCGGCCAGGCACTCGGCCGTTTGTTGGGCCAGGGCGCTGGGGAGTGTTACCGGGGCCATGGCACCAGCAAGCGTAAACGGCGTGACTACGACGCATTGGTTACGTCGGGCTAGACGCATGGCGCCATCGAGCATTGGCCAATCGTGCTTCAACGGAGAGGAGGAATTGATGTTGGTAAACATTCGCGGCGTGGCCTCAAATTCTTCATGTGTTAGCCCAGCCGCTATTCGAAACATTTCTATAGCATCCTCAACTCGTGCCGCGCCCAGGGAGTAAGCATGCGATGCCTTGTCGGTGAGCGTCAGCTTGTCGTATAGCGCATCGAGGTGCCGGGTCGACGCATGGAGATCCACCGGTTCGACTGGATACCCGCCGATCATATGAAGGCAATTAAAGGTCTGCGATAGCTTTAGAAAATTCTGATAGTCGGTGCGATTGTCGGCTCGGCGACCGCGGTCAATATCGGTTGCGTTCGGCGGACTTGATACCGGGCTCAAGGCGAGTTTGTCACCGCCAATGAAAATCTTACGCGAGGGATTGCGAGGTGTAATCATGAACGTTGATGGGGCCTTGGCTACTTGTTGCATAACGAAGTCCCGATCCCTTCGCACCTGATCGGAATCCGATGCGACATCACAGCCGGCGTCTTTCAGAATTGTCTTTGCTTCTTCGTTGAGGAAGTCGATGCCGATTTCCTCGAGTATGCGCATGGCGGTGTCATGGATGCGCTCGATGCCGTCGGCGTCCAGCGGCTCGATGGGCTTATCGGCGTATTGCAACTGCTTCCATTCGAGTTGCTCTAGGGTGGGCCGTTGTTACTGGAGACCTTGTTTACGACGCCGACGTCCGCGTTTTTCGCCGGCCAATGATTCCTCAACCATTCATGCCCTCCACGCGGGCGTACCTTCGTTTCATAATAGAAGGCGCATCACATTGAACTTGAGTTGCTAGGTAATTAGGGCCGCTTGGATCTATCAAGTCGATCGCCGGTGTATCGCCAGGGGACCGAATGCTTGGCACACTGGCATGAGTTGGATGGTATTGATGTTGATATGGGGTGGGCGGGTGACCGCCCAGTGGATGGCGTCGGCGATGTCATCAGCCGTCAGGGTTTCGGTACCCGCATAGAACGCATCAACTTTGGATTGGTCGCCCTTGTGTCGTATAGACGAGAATTCGGTGTCGCTCACCATCCCAGGCACGATCTCGGTAACGCGAATAGGCGTACCAAGCAGGTCTGCACGCAAGTTGGTGCTGAATCGATCAACAAACGCCTTGGTGGCCCCATATACCGCATTTCCGGGGGACGGATACTGACCCGCTATCGAGCCAACGTTAATGATGTGGCCACGATTGCGTTCGATCATGCCCGGCAGGAAGATATGGGTACCGAATAGCAGACCCTTTACGTTGGTATCGATCATGGTTTCCCAATCCTTGTAGTCGGTGCGATAGGCCGGGTCTCGGCTGAGCGCTAGCCCGGCATTGTTTACCAGCACGTCGACCGCAACGAAGGCCTCTGGCAACTCTCGAATGGCGGTTGCATAAGCAGTCGTATCGCGGATGTCAAAGGCGGCGGTGTGCACTCGGCTCGAATCGAGCTCGTTCTTCAGGGCTTCAAGCCTGTCACTACGGCGACCCGTGAGTATCAACTGCGCACCATCAGACGCGAAACGTCGGGCTGTGGCAGCACCGAAACCGGAGGTTGCACCAGTAATAAAGACAGTCAAATCCACGTTCCAGGTCCTCCAACTTTTTCATTCTATGGATTGACTTCCCGACCTCAACTAGAATACACTTAACCATATGGTTAAGTATAGAGAACAGGCTTTGGATCAAGTGTTCCAGGCGCTCTCTGATCCAACGCGGCGAGCTATCGTTCGAGCATTGGCTAAGCGCGAGCGCACGGCCGGTGAACTTGCGACGCCGTTTGATATGTCATTGGCGGCGGTATCCAAGCATCTCAAGCTACTCGAAGAGGCAGGCTTAATGACGCGTAGGATCGAAGGTCGGACCCACTATTGTCGCCTCAATCTCGGGGGGCTCGAACGCGCACAAGGTTGGCTGTCTTTCTACGAACGCTTCTGGTCTGAACGACTAGACAAACTAGCTGAAATCGTTAGCGAAGATGGATGAGAGGCGGATATGAATGATGCGGACACGCGATTAGTCATTAAACGTACCTTCCAGGCACCGGTGGACAAGGTATACACGGCCTGGACGACACCTACCTTGATGCAGCAATGGTTTGCGCCTGGGGACATGACGGTCCCGAGCTTGAAGGTCGATGTGCGTGAAGGTGGCTCGTGTCGCATCACGATGCTAGAGGCTAGCGGCGACAAACACGCTACTTACGGCACCTACAAGGAAGTCATCCCGGGAAAGCGTCCCGTTCACACCTGGCGGTGGGAGGGGTCGGAAGAGGAAACACTGGTGGCCATTGAATTTCATGCGCGTGGCGAACGCACCACTGAGCTTGTGGTCACACGCGTTCCAGCCTTTGTTGTGGGCCTCTTTCGCTTGCGTGGTCGTAAACAAAACTTCGAGTCTTGGCTCGAAGGCGGATCCTAAACCCCACGACCTAAGATGTTTTGGTAAATCCCATCCCTGCTGCCCAGCGGACACCGGGGGCAGGTTGGGACCACCCCCGGCCATGTTCTGGGCTATACTCTTGGCAACGCCCAGGGGTTTTGTTCCATGGAGTGGGGTATGGGTCGATTTCATAGCGTGTACGTTCAACGGATGATACTGAGCGTCGATCTACGTGACAGAAGGGCATACCCGGCCCAATCCCCAACCCTCTTTCTGGAATAGCATGCGCTAGACGCGCGCAATCCACTTGCTCAAGGATGAGGCAAACTCATGAAAAAGAAGATTAATGTCCGCGACTTAAAGGCGGGGATGTATGTCTACGAGTTGGACCGGCCATGGCGCGATACGCCGTTCCCGTTCCAGGGATTTCAGATTGAGAATGACGAAGCCATCAGCCAGCTTAGACAGCACTGTGAACATGTTTTCATAGATCCCGATCGTAGCCTCGCAACAGTCTCGCCGATTCAAGCGTGGCGGGCGCCGCGGCCAGTGTCGGCAGAAGAGAAACAAGGGCCCACAGCCGAACTCCGCGAGGTTGTCGAAAAGACCACTGCCCATCGTCCAAGGCGAGTGTATCAAGATCAGGCAACGGTCGAAGAGGAGGCTCGATTTATCAAAGAAACCCACGAGCAGGCTAGTAGCCTGGTTCATTCAGTCATGGAGGACGTACAACGCGGTGGGACCTTTGATGTTGGGACCGCTAAGAAGGTAGTGGATGACATGACGCAGAGCGTGCTGCGGAATCCGGATGCGTTGATTTGTTTTACCCATTTAAAGAAAAGACATGAATACACGGCCTTACATTCGTTACGCGTGTGTATTCTGGCGCTCGCGTTTGGGCGCCACCTGGGATTCGATGAAGAGACATTGAACGTGCTTGGTATCGGCGCGCTACTGCATGACGTCGGAAAGATGAAAGTCCCGCTGGAGATATTAAACAAGCCCGGCAAGCTTACTGAGCATGAGTCGCGCATTATGAGGAACCACGTGCCATATGGGGTTGGTGTGTTAGAACGAACTAAAGGTATCCCCAAAAAAGCCATCGAGGTCGCATGCCTGCACCATGAGCGCTGTGACGGGACCGGATATATGGACGAACTCAAGGGGGACCAGATCAGCGAGTTTGGATTAATAGGTGCGATCGTCGATGTCTACGACGCAATCACTAGCGACCGACCCTATGGTCATGGCATCGCGACCCTCGATGCGTTGAATAAGATGTATGCCTGGCGACAAACACACTTTCATTCCCGTCTGGTGGAGCAATTTATTCAGTGCATGGGTATTTTCCCAATCGGCAGCCTCGTTAGACTAAACAGCCATGACATCGGTGTGGTGAAAACGATGAATCGTGCCCAACGGCTTAAGCCACAGGTGGTGCTCGTCCTCAAACCCGATAAAACGCGCCACCCCTTCAGAAGAACGGTTGACCTCGCCCATGAAACAAACGGTCGAGGCCAACCCTACGAAATAACAAAGGTTCTCCCCGCTGGCTTATATGGGGTCCAGCCGGTGGACTACTTGCCGATTGCGGCCATGGCGCAACCTTCCCCGACGCCCGTCGGGCAGCATAGGGCACAGCAGCGAAGCATCTAGGATCGAAGCCGCTTTAACGCGTTGTCGCTAGGTGACCGCGTGTACGGCGTCATGTCCAGGGGGCATAATTGCAACTTGGATGGAATGCGGTGCAGGACATGATGCTAGCGCGAGGAAAGCGATGAACGACGAGTCGTCGGGTGGGAGGCAAACTTCTATAGGGGGCGGGTTGCAGTGTCAACCGTTGGTGTCAGCGATTGCGCCGCATGAGTTAGGGGTAGCAACACTAACACCGGTTGGAGATTTTGAGGCTGGTGCCTATCAAACCTTTACCCTTATATATACCGCGGGTAAGTATGGTATCGATGACTCGGGGTCACTTCGGGTATGTTTTCGTTTCGCGTCTGACCAAAGCCGCCCGCAATTCGAGGATCCTGCTCGTGTCGGATACACAACGATTAGTGCTTCCAATAATGCAGTTTTGCAGTATCGCTATGATCCTAAGGGCAATGTGCGGCCTTGGGATCGAACGCTCTATATCAAGGTTGTCCATGGCTTTTTGCGCGAGGGCGATACCATAACGATACGATTCGGTGACACCTCCAAAGGATCGCCGGGCATGCGCCTGCAGACCTTCTGTGAAGACACCTTCGAGTTCCATGTACTTGTGGATCCCATCGCCACCTATAGCTATCAGCCCTTGCCCGTGCAGCCGGCGATTCGGATCGTGGCGGGTGCGCCCGAACGTTGGGTGGCGGTGTTACCAACGCTGCGTCGTGTGGGTGACGCCTTTGCACTTAAACTCAAGGCCGAAGATAAGTGGGGTAATCCTTCAGACAAGGTCGATACCGAGATCTATCTCGCGTCAAACCTTGCGTTGCAGGGTCTACCGGAACTGGTTCGCTTTAGGCCGGGTGAATTTACCCATGTTGTCGACGACATCACAACCCAAGAACCCGGCGATCTCG
>LXTK01000090.1 GCA_001643475.1 Proteobacteria bacterium SPGG2
TGATGCGTTGACAGTCATGCAGCACCGCGGACAAGATGCCGCTGGCATTATTACCAGTGACAGGACCAACGATGGCCAACGTGTCTATCTGCGCAAAGACAACGGTCTGGTGCGTGATGTGTTCCATGAACGACACATGATCGGCCTGCAGGGCAATATGGGCATCGGTCATGTGCGATACCCGACCGCGGGTTGTGCCTCACCGGCGGAGGCGCAGCCGTTTTATGTGAATTCACCTCATGGACTCGCCCTGGCCCACAACGGCAATCTAACCAATGCGGATCAGCTCAAGGAGCAACTGTTCCGCGAGGATTTACGCCACCTCAATACCCAGTCGGACTCAGAGATCCTATTAAATGTTCTAGCGCATGAGCTTGAGGCAGTGGGCGGACTAAGACTTACACCAGACGATATCTTTCGTGCGGTAAGTATGGTCCATCGACGTTGCCGCGGTGGCTATGCGGTGGTGGCCATGATAGTCGGTTTCGGAATCCTCGCTTTTAGAGATCCGTTTGGTATACGCCCGATCGTATACGGTAGGCGCGAAACAGATGATGGGCCAGGGCACATGGTTGCATCGGAGAGTGTGGCGCTCGATATGTTGGGTTATACACTGGTGCGTGACATTGCGCCTGGTGAAGCGTTGTTTATCGATATGAATGGCGAAGTGCATACGCACCGTTGTGCCAAAAAGACGTTGCACGCACCATGTCTTTTCGAATATGTCTATTTGGCCAGGCCGGACTCTATGCTAGATGGCATAGCGGTCCATAAGACTCGTCTGCGCATGGGAGAACGTCTCGCCAGTAAGATTGCTCGCGAGTGGCCGGAAGTTGGCATCGATGTCGTCATCCCGATTCCTGATACAAGTCGACAGGCGGCGCTACAAGTGGCGCATAAACTCAATCTCAAATATCGCGAAGGCTTTATCAAGAATCGATACATACCACGAACTTTTATTATGCCCGGTCAAGCCGAGCGCAAGCGTTCAGTGCGACAAAAGCTGAACGCGATCGACCTTGAGTTTAGGGGCAAGAATGTATTGTTAGTGGATGACTCCATTGTCCGCGGGACAACGTCACAACAGATCGTACAGATGGCGCGGGAGGCGGGGGCACGTAAAGTCTATTTTGCATCCGCCGCCCCACCGATCCGGTATCCTAATGTTTATGGCATCGATATGCCGTCGGCGACAGAGCTCGTAGCTAATGGTAGGGAGGTCGACGAGATCGCCGCGATTACCGGAGCCGACCGGCTTATCTACCAGGACCTCCAAGATTTAATCGAAGCGGCGCAGGAGGGCAATCCGAAAATTACACGGTTTGAGGCTTCGGTGTTTGACGGCATATACATTACTGGTGATGTCAATCAAGATTACCTGGGGCGAATCGAGCAAATGCGAGGTGATGGGGCCAAGCAAAAGACGGTGGCTGACGATTTGGGCTCGACCGAGCTGCAGACCTATTCACTGTAGTTTTCATTTTAGTGTTGTAGTTGTGTGAAGGAGATCAAGAGAGACTGGCGGGAATTTGCTTTTCGTACGCGGGCGATCCGCGCGGGACACGAGCGTACGCCTGAGGGCGAGCACGCGGAGCCAATCTTTACGACATCGAGCTTCGTCTTCAAAGACGCGGCGCAAGCGGCGGCACGGTTCGCCGACGAAGAACCGGGCAACGTCTATTCTCGTTTTACCAATCCCACCGTGCGCATGTTCGAACAACGACTGGCTGCGCTGGAGGAAGGTGAACGATGTGTCGCAACATCCTCCGGTATGTCATCTATCCTTGCCACGTGTATGGCGCTACTCAAGGCTGGCGATCATATTGTTGCGGCGAGCAGTCTGTTTGGTGCCACTATCTCCTTGTTCAACAATGTGTTGACGCGTTTCAACCTGACGACAACCTTTGTTTCTTTGACTGATCTCGATGCATGGCGGCAAGCCATCACGTCCGCTACCCGTATGTTGTTCTTGGAGACGCCGGCTAACCCGCTCGCGGAGGTAGCTGATATTGCCGCACTGGCAGAGCTTGCTAGGACCCATAATTGTCTGCTAGTCGTCGATAATGTGTACTGTACACCGGCGTTGCAGCGCCCACTTACGTTTGGTGCAGACATCGTCGTGCACTCGGCCACAAAGTTTCTTGATGGCCAGGGGCGTTGTATCGGTGGGGCGGTGGTCGGTAATGAGGCGGTGGGCAACGCATTGTTTGGTTTCTTGAGAACGGCTGGACCGAGCATGAGCCCCTTTAACGCCTGGGTATTTGCCAAGGGGTTGGAGACCCTCGATCTGCGTATGCATGCGCACAGTCGTAACGCCCAGCAACTGGCTGAATGGCTGACCACTCAGCGTGGAATAAAGCATGTCTACTACCCCGGGCTTACCTCGCACCCGCAACACGAACTGGCGACTCGCCAGCAGAAGGCACACGGCGGTTTGCTCTCATTTGAGGTTGATGGCGACAGAAAGGAAGCCTGGGCGTTCATCGATGCGACCGAACTCGTATCAAAGACTGCCAATCTTGGCGACGTGAAGACTACGATTACGCATCCGTCGACTACTACCCACCATCGTTGTGGGCCCGAGGCACGCGCCAAGGCCGGCATCAAAGAGAGCCTGATTCGAATCTCGGTCGGGCTTGAAGATATCGATGACCTAAAGCAAGACCTACAGCGCGGCCTTAATGCCCTCCGCTGACATCCACCGACGTAACCTGCTGGCGATTCTGCAAGCGGCACTGACGCGGGTCAATGGCCGCGGCTGTGTACAATGTTACTTGCAGGCTCACCCGCAGACGACACCGATTTACTTGATTGCTATGGGCAAGGCGGCGGTCGCGATGTCGCGCGGTGCAATAGACGTCTTGGGAGATCGAATTCATAACGGGTTGGTTATTACCAAACACGGCCATGGGGAGACCTTGCCCTGGCCGTGTTTGACGGCAGGACACCCTTTGCCAGACGCTACAAGTCTATCGGCCGGGGATGAGCTGTTGCGCTTTATATCGCGTATACCTGTCGACGGTCGAGTGCTGGTCTTGTTGTCTGGTGGCACCTCGGCATTGGTCGAACGGCTGCCCAACGGCGTCGTCCTGGAGCAACTTCAAGCCCTGAATCATTGGCTCTTGGGGGCGGGGTTTGACATTCACGCTTGCAACGACGTGCGCAAGCGCGTGTCGCTAATCAAGGGCGGTCGATTGGCGTCGCTGTTAGCACCCCGTTCGGTGCTATGCCTAACGATTTCTGATGCACCCGACAATGATCCTCGAGTCGTTGGTTCAGGACCACTGGTTGCCGACAGTAGATTGAACACGTCGTCGAAGTTCGTAGCGAACGCACCGGACTTTGTTCGCGAGCTTATCGACAAAGTACCGCCGGCCCCGGGCGTGAACGACCCGGCATTCGAAGCCATTGAGACTGTCATCGTTGCCACTTTGGATGATGCCAAACATGCAGCGGCCGAGGCTGTGACGTCATACGGCTATCGCCCCATCGTCGAGCCTGAGTTTGTCAGTGGTGACGTGTGTGCGGCCGGCACGCGATTGGCGAGAACGCTGTGCAACGGAGAGTCAGGCGTGTTACACGTTTGGGGCGGTGAGACGCAAGTTGTACTTCCACCAGATCCGGGACGCGGCGGCCGTAATCAGAGCCTCGCGCTGGCGGCCGCAATCGCGCTCGCTGGCCATGATGATATCTTTTTTCTGGCTGCCGGCACAGACGGGACCGACGGGCCCGGTGATGACGCCGGTGCATTGGTCGATGGAGCGACGGTGGTGCGCGGCAAATCGAATACCCTAGATGCCATGACAGCATTGCAACGTGCCGACGCAGGGAGTTTCTTACAAGCAAGTGGCGATTTATTGCGCACCGGCCCCACGGGCACGAATGTGATGGACATCATGATGGGGCTGAAGGTTTAATTGTTTATGCTGGTGCGTGAAGAGGAAGTGTTTCGAGTACCCAGCCGTCAGCATCGCACCTAAGTACACTCCCATTTTCGTACCAGTCGCCTAATACCATTCGGCGCGCACGTTTTCCATCCAGATCGAATACGTGCTCGCCCGGGCGGTGCGTGTGGCCATGGATTAGGTCGTACACTTGATGGGTTCGCATGATTTCGTTAACCGCGTGCCCGTTGACATCCATGATTTCTGGTTTCTTCCTCGCCTTCGCGACATTACTGCGTTCGCGTAATTCTCGGACTATGTTATGTCGTTCCTCTACCGTCTTAGCAAGATAGTCCCGTTTCCAATCCTCGCTACGTACATGTTGACGGAAGGTCTGGTACTCGTGATCGTCAGTGCACAAGCTGTCGCCATGCATTACCAGCACGCGTTTGCCGTATAGGTCAATAACACTCGGGTCTGGTAGCAATCGACATCCGGTATATTCTTCGAATCGGTTTCCTATCAGGAAATCGCGGTTGCCTGGGATAATGAACACGGGAGTCCCGCTATCGGTGATTTTCTGTATGGTAGTTACGATGGAACGATATTCATCGTCCGTTACTGCCTCATCTCCGATCCAATATTCAAACCAGTCGCCCAGGATGTAAAGCGCGTCTGCTTGAGCTGCGTGTTCGTGAATGAATTCAAGGAACAGATCGGTAATGGCAGGGCGTTCGGCACAAAGGTGCAGGTCGGATATAAACAGAGTAGTCATTAACTGACAAGCGTGGCTTTTATGATTTGGATCCCTTTATTTTACCACTTCCACCTTTTCAATAAGAATCTCGGTAAGGGGCACATCTTTGAATCCATGTCGCGAGCCCGTGGGTATCCCATTTATGTCCTCGACGACATGCATACCATCATTCACTTGCCCGAATACACAGTATCCCCAGCCATCCGGTGTCGATGAGGTGTAGTTCAAGAAATCGTTATCGGTGAGATTTATGAAGAACTGACTGGTTGCCGAATGTGGGTCGGATGTGCGGGCCAGCGCAACCGTGCCACGCGTATTGCGAAGACCGTTCTTGGCTTCATTGCGAATCGGTTCGTAGGTGGGTTTTTGTGTCATGCTTGGACCAAATCCGCCTCCCTGGATCACAAAATCAGGGATGATGCGGTGGATCAACGTGCCGTCATAGAAGCCCGCGCGTGCGTAGGTCAGGAAGTTCTCGACGCTTTTCGGCGCCTTGTCAGGAAAAAGTTCAAGGACGAGTGTACCGAAAGTGGTCTTTACATTAACCGCGGTCGCCAGGTTGAGCCTCCATCAAGGTCGTAGTTCATGGTGTCAGGCGAAATTGTCGCCCGAGTTGGGCTAGTGGTGCAACCCCCACCTTGCTTTGGTGTTCCAGACAGGTTTCCGTTACCATCGCCGGCTGATATTCGATGAATTAGGCTATCTTGACCAGACGCACCACTCACACCATGCCGCGAGTAGGCTCAGGCGGCACTGTGCAGCTGATTTCATGCTACAGATCCACAACAGCCTGACGAGACGCAAGCAACCGCTTTCACCGATCGACCCAAACCATGTGCGCATGTATGTGTGCGGCATGACGGTTTACGATTATTGCCATCTGGGGCACGCCCGAATGATGGTGGTGTTCGATATGGTGGTGCGGTACCTGCGAGCGCGTGACTATCGTGTTACCTATGTGCGAAACATCACCGATATCGACGACAAGATCATCAAACGGGCCAAGGAGAACGGAAAAAGCTTCGAAGCCGTGACCGAGCGTTTTATCAAGGCCATGCACGAGGACTTTGATGCGTTGGGTGTGCTGCGTCCGGATATCGAGCCGCGGGCGACCGAGTATGTGCCGCAGATGCAGGCGATGATCACGGCACTAATGGAGAAGGGATTTGCCTACCAGGGCAGCAACGGTGATGTCTATTATGATGTTAGTCGTTTTGAGAAGTATGGGGCACTCTCAGGCCAGCAACTCGACAAGCTACGCGCCGGTGCGCGGGTAGAGATCGATGAGGCCAAAGACGATCCGTTGGACTTTGTCCTGTGGAAGACAGCCAAACCGGGCGAGCCGAGCTGGGACTCACCCTGGGGCCCCGGTCGACCCGGCTGGCACATCGAGTGCTCGGCGATGTCCGGCCAGAACCTCGGTGAGCCCTTCGACATACATGGCGGCGGCATGGACCTAAAGTTTCCACACCACGACGGCGAAATCGCTCAGAGCGAAGCCGCGACCGGCAAGGAGTTTGTGAGGCTGTGGATGCACAACGGCTTTGTACGGATCGATGACGAGAAGATGTCTAAGTCACTGGGCAATTTCTTTACCATCCGTGAAATCCTAAAGAAAGCGGATGACCCCGAGAAGATGGCGGAAGTCGTGCGCTATTTCTTGTTGTCCAGTCACTATCGCAGTCCGCTAAATTTTTCCGACGACCTACTCGGTAGTGCCAGGGCCAGCCTCGATGGGCTTTATATTGCGCTTTGCAAGGGGTCCACGCAGAAGGCGGAAGCCGAGCCCACCGGCGTCTACCGCGCGGAGTTCCATAAGGCCATGGACGATGACTTCGGTACGCCTAACGCCTTCAGCGTTCTGCACCGTCTGGCTGGCGACATCAATAAGGCGGTCGCCGCCCAAAATTCGGCCCAGGCGGGAATTCTGGCACGCGAGCTGGTTGCGCTAGGCGGTATCTTGGGCCTACTTCAGCGAGATCCGACCAAATTTCTGCAAGGACACGTCCACGAAGCCGCGGTAAGTTTGACAGCGCGGTCTAAGTTCAGCGCAAGCGGCGAGGTTGTATACGGACGCACCACAATCGAGGTGCTGATCGAGCAGCGCCAGGAAGCAAGGCGTAATAAAGATTGGCCGGAAGCAGATCGTATTCGTGATGAACTGAAGGAACGGGGTGTCATCCTGGAAGATGACCCCGATGGCACGACCACCTGGCGTCGAGCATAGGTCGCGATCAAAGTGGCGAATGAGGTCGGTGGGGATGCGAAAATCCCCCGATTTTTCCGACATTTACTATTGACCCGCGATCCTACTGTGGTAATTTGTCGTAACTGAACCATTGTCGAGCGATGCCCGCGGTTTGGGCGCTTTTTCTTTTTTGGAGGCGGTTGTGGCACTGTCGCAGGTGAATGTGGAATTGACAGGGGCGGACATTATCTGTCGCTGCCTGCAGGATGAAGGGGTTGAGTACATCTTCGGCTATCCGGGTGGTGCGGCGCTGCACATTTATGACGCTGTTTTCAGACAGGACAAGGTCAAACATATCCTGGTACGCCATGAGCAAGGCGCGGCGCATGCTGCCGATGGCTACGCTCGCGCCACTGGCAAACCAGGCGTAGTGCTCGTAACGTCTGGACCAGGTATTACCAATACGATCACCGGCATCGCCACCGCCCATATGGACTCTATCCCTATGGTGGTTATCAGCGGTCAGGTGCCGAGCCACCTTATAGGCAACGACGCCTTCCAGGAGGTCGATGCCGTCGGTATTACCCGCCCCTGTGTCAAGCACAATTTTCTCGTTCGCGACGTGAAAGACTTGGCCATGACGATTAAGAAGGCCTTTTATATTGCGACCACCGGGCGCCCCGGTCCGGTGCATATTGATATTCCCAAGGATGTGACTGCCAACAAGACGACCTATGTCTACCCGAAGACGGTCAACATGCGGTCGTATAACCCCGTCACTCGCGGCCACCCCAGACAAATCAAGAAGGCGGCGGAGCTCATACTCTCTGCCAAACGTCCCATGATCTATACCGGTGGTGGGGTCATCTTATGCGATGCCTCTGAGCCCTTACGGGAGCTTGTACGAACCCTGGGCTATCCGTGCACGAACACATTGATGGGGCTGGGCGCATATCCCGCTACCGATCCATTATTTGTTGGCATGCTGGGTATGCATGGCACCTATGAAGCAAATATGGCCATGCACGAGTGTGATGTGTTGATTGCCATCGGCGCCCGCTTCGATGATCGCATTACCGGTGATCTGAACAAGTTCTGCCCGCACGCACGTATTGTCCACGTAGATATCGACCCATCGCAGATCTCCAAGAATGTGCCGACACATCTGCCTATCGTCGGCGATGCCGGCAAGGTGATGATCGAGCTTACGGCGGCGATCAAGGCATCCGATCGCACGCCCGACAAAGATGCCATCAAGGCCTGGTGGAAACAGATCCAGGCCTGGCAGGCGGTCGATTGCCTGGCCTATAACCGCAAAAGCAAGGTCATCAAGCCGCAGCATGTGCTGCAAACGCTCTATGAAGTCACCGATGGCGATGCCTTTGTGACCTCCGACGTGGGTCAGCATCAGATGTGGGCCGCACAGTTCTATAAATTCGATAAGCCCCGTCGCTGGATTAACTCTGGGGGTTTGGGAACCATGGGATTCGGTATGCCGGCAGCGATGGGCGTACAGTTCGCCTATCCGGATTCCACCGTTGTCTGCGTGACCGGCGAAGCCAGTATTCTCATGTGTATCCAGGAGCTTTCTACCTGTAAGCAATACGATCTGCCGCTTAAGATCATTAACCTAAACAATCGTTACATGGGTATGGTCAGGCAATGGCAGGAATTCTTCTATGATCGCCGGTACTCCCACACCTACATGGATGCGCTGCCAGACTTCAAGAAACTGGCAGAAGCCTATGGTCATGTAGGGATGACGATCGAAAAGCCGGGTGACGTAGAAGGGGCTTTGCGAGAGGGCATTGGTATGAAGGACAGGCTGGTGTTTATGGACTTCATTACTGATCAGACAGAAAACGTCTACCCGATGATTGCGGCTGGTAGCGGCCACCACGAGATGCACCTAGCGCCATCAC
>LXTK01000001.1 GCA_001643475.1 Proteobacteria bacterium SPGG2
AAGATCGACCTGCTGCCGGGCAGCCGCTTCCGGGTCCTCAGCAACACGTTCTACTCCAACGTCAACAAAGGCATCGTCAAGGTCAGTGGCGTCTCGGCAGCCGCGACCCTGCTGCTTCGCGGCAACATCTCCGCTTTCAACGGCGGACTCGACTTCGACGGTGACCCCGTGGACTCGGTGGATCCGGCCAGCAGCCACAACCTCGCGAGCGATACGACGGGTATCACCCACAGTCCCGCGGGTGGCGGACAAGACTCGGTGGCGCTCGGAGCCATCAATTTCGTTAATGATCTTATCTGAAACTTTTCCGAGAAGATCATATGGCAGATGACCCCAATCTGCGGTCATACCGTCCACACTTGTTACCGCTCTTAATGCGATAGCGTATGAATAGGTTCGCTTATCCCCCATCACTCCCACGCTTTTTACCGGCAACAGGACCGTAAATGCCTGCCAAACTTTATCATAGTTTCCGGATTTTTGCAGCTCGCTGACGTTTATCAATATTGCCCCCTCTGTACTTTATTATACTTAGGGACGCGGAAATGGTTTTGCCAGAAAAAGATAAAAAAAACCGGCGACCGCAAAGCCTTGATCCGCGCGGATAAAGATATTCCCTATGGCGAGGTGGTTCAGGTTATGGGCCTGCTACAGGCCGCCGAGATTCTCGMACGAGACGAGGCTCAGTCGGCTCAGGCGACATCCAGCTTCCTGATCAATCTCTTCCAGGCCGCGGACCCGCGCACGGGAGAGCCCCGCGTAGAGATGAGGTCGGAGTGGATGAGCCGCACGATCGAACGGCACCAGGCAAGCATTGACGTTCCTTCCTGGAACTGGTCGAACTTTCTGGCCACGACGAGCGTCGCTTCCTGTACGACATCTTCCGCAGCAGCGTAGTCACCCAGCAGCGAGCGCGCATATGCCATCAATTCGGCGCGGCAATCGAGCGCTTTCACATCGGTCGCGCCGATGACTTGTTGAGTACTTTGTGCCTCGCAACCGAAGGTCCAGTGGCATTAGCACCGGCGATGAACCAACAGATGTGGCTAAATTTAGCGACACAAGAAAATGCGGCCGCCATAAAGAAACACGGGATTCGAATATTCGGACCGGCAGCGGGCGCACAGGCATGTGGCGAAACCGGGCCAGGCAGAATGCTAGAACCGGTCGAGATTCTGTCGCTGACGTCAGAGCTTTTCTCCACCGGCACGTTGGCCGGCCTCCATGTGCTCGTAACGGCAGGCCCTACGTGGGAGGCCATAGATCCGGTCCGGGGTATTACTAATCGCAGTTCAGGCCGTATGGGTTATGCCGTGGCCGAGGCGGCGGCCGAAGCTGGGGCTAAAGTCACCCTCGTGTCCGGACCCACTGCGCTTGGCGATCCTCAGCGCGTCACCACTATACGTGTGAGCAGTGCATTGGAGATGTTTGATAGCGTCCATGCACACATCGAGGGCATCGATATTTTTATTGGCGTAGCTGCCGTCAGTGATTACCGCCCCGCCAGCGCCGCCTCTCAGAAGATTAAGAAACACGCGGATACGCTAAGCCTAGAACTCGTGAAAAACCCAGACATCCTGAAGAGTGTTGCCGCCTTATCGTCCGCACCGTTCACGGTTGGGTTCGCGGCTGAAACCGAAAATCTGGAAACCCACGCGCGCGAAAAACTAATCGAAAAACATATCGATCTTGTCGCCATGAATGACGTCAGCGCGACCGATATAGGGCTCGATACCGAGGACAACCGCCTGCTATTGATCGATCGACATGGTAAATCCGAGTTACCGCAGCAGCATAAATCACAACTAGCACGCGCCCTGATACAACATGTAGCAGAGAAGTACCATGCGAAACGTACAACTCAAGATTCTCGACGCGCGCGTCGGTAAGGAATTTCCCCTACCCCGATACTCTACCGACGGCGCCGCCGGCGTCGATCTCATAGCCTGCATTGATGAACACCTGCGCATCGAGCCTGGCGAAGCACATCTAGTTCCTACCGGGATTGCCATTCATATCGCTGATACCGAACTCGCGGCAGTGCTGTTGCCGCGCTCAGGTTTGGGGCACCGACACGGCATTGTCCTGGGTAATCTGGTCGGACTCATCGACTCCGATTATCAAGGTCAAGTGTTTGTGTCATGCTGGAACCGAGGACACGAGCACTTCGTCATTCAGCCTGGCGACCGCATTGCGCAAATGGTGTTCGTACCGATCGTGCAGGCGCGTTTCGAGATTGTTGATGACTTTACAGAATCATCGCGCGGGGCCCGTGGGTTTGGTCACACCGGTAGAAAGTAAACCATGATCCAACTGTAGCACGCTGACCTTCGGTAAAATTTGATAGTGGAACTCCCAGCCGAAATATTCAAAGCCTACGATATTCGTGGGATTATCGGTACGTCGTTGACGCCCACGATCGTAACCCGGATCGGTCACGCGATTGGCAGTGAGGCACGTGCACGCAAGCAAGACACTGTCGCCGTCGGTCGTGACGGACGCCTGTCGGGCCCAACCCTTGTTAAGGCCCTGGCCCAAGGGCTCTCGCAATCCGGTTGTAATGTTATTGATATCGGTATGGTGCCAACACCGGTACTTTACTTCGCCACCTATCATCTCGGTACTCAGTGCGGTGTCAGCGTCACCGGCAGTCACAACCCACCTGAGTACAACGGCTTAAAAATGGTGTTGGCCGGCGAAACCCTAGCCGCCGACGCGATCCAAGATTTGCGCCGAAGATCGTTGGAAAATGATCTGTCCTCGGGTGCGGGCCGTATCACCGAAACCGATGTCAGTGAGGCCTACCTCGATCGCATTACCACCGACATCAAACTTGCTCGTCCGATGAAGATAGTCGTGGACTGTGGCAACGGTGTCGCCGGTAAGATCGCACCGGCGCTGTTACGACGACTCGGATGCGAAGTGCAGGAATTATACTGCGATGTCGACGGCAATTTTCCCAATCATCATCCGGATCCCGGCCAACCAGAAAACCTAGAAGACCTGATTACGGCCGTTAAGGAACAACCTGTCGACATGGGAATCGCATTCGATGGTGACGGCGACCGCCTAGGCGTGATCTCGCCGGATGGCAGTATCATCTGGCCAGATCGCCAATTGATACTGTTCGCGCGCGATGTGCTTTTACGCAATCCTGGTGGCGAAATCATCTATGACGTCAAGAGCTCGCGTACGCTTGATGCTGCGATCAAACAGGCCGGCGGTAAACCAACAATGTGGAAAACCGGCCACTCGTTCATAAAAGCCAAACTTAGAGAATCGGGGGCTCTGCTCGCCGGTGAAATGAGCGGCCATATTTTTTTTAAAGAGCGCTGGTATGGATTCGATGACGCCATTTATGCTGCGGCACGGTTGCTTGAACTCGTGGCCCAAGACACACGAACACCCACAGAAATTTTTGCCGCGTTGCCAGATACGGTAAACACCCCAGAATTGCACCTACAGATGGCCGAAGGTGAACATCACGCGCTAGTCAGCAAATTGGTAAAACAGGCCAAGTTCGACGGCGCCACTATCACCACTATCGATGGACTGCGCGCAGACTTCACAGATGGATTCGGGCTTGTGCGTGCCTCAAACACACAACCCGTACTTGTATTCCGTTTCGAAGGTGTCGATGCAGCCGCATTAAAACGGATCCAAGAAGCGTTCAGAACACTGCTTACCGGGTTGCGGCCCGATTTGACCTTACCGTTTTAGCCGAGACGTTGTACCTAGTGCCCGGCGCTTGAAATCCAACCCCATCGCCATCACCTTTAAGCTACACACCGATAGCTATCTCAATCATGCATCGAAGTAGCTTTGGTGCATGTTAAATGCATCAATTGAAATGAATCCAGACCGGGTAACCGCACACAAGCTCAACAATTTATTGCAGTCCATCACGCTGCTTGCCGGCATGGCCGCACTATTAGGCCTGCTCGGATGGCTGCTTGCCGACATTAAAGGAGTCATCTGGGCCGCCATAATCGGTGTTGTGTGTCTTCTGGTCAGCCCACGGGCATCGCCACGACTGGTGTTCAAGTTGTCTGGCGCGCGCCCGCTGAGCGTGGCTGAAGCGCCTGCCCTGTACGCGCTCGTTAAGAGCTTAGCACTGCGGGCAAGATTACCCACGCTTCCCCAACTCTATTACATACCCACCCAAGCCATGAATGCCTACACAGTGGGGAACCCTCAGCAAGCAATGATTGCGGTTACCGATGGCCTCTTGCGGGGACTCACCCGTCGTGAATTGGCCGGCGTGTTGGCGCATGAAGTCAGCCACGTCGATAACAATGACATGTGGGTAATGACGTTGGCAGATACGGTTAATCGCCTTACGAGTCTATTCTCGTTGTTTGGCCAACTTCTTTTCTTTATCAATCTGCCACTGGTTTTATTTGGTAAGAGCGGATTTTCTTGGTTGGCAATTTTATTATTGGTTTTTGCACCTACACTAAGTGTGCTTCTGCAACTGGCATTGTCCCGCACGCGGGAGTTTGACGCAGACCTGGGCGCTGCCCAAATTACCCACGACCCCTTAGGGCTCGCCTCAGCGCTAAAGAAACTGCACAACTATCACAGCGGCTCACTCAGGCGCGTTCTTATGCCGGGCCGGCCAATACCGGACCCTTCGATGCTGCGCACACATCCGAAATTGGAAGAACGCATACGCAGGCTCGTCTCGCTCGCAGAGCGTGAGCCCCGTACAATAGAATCGTTTTCGCCCATCGACGAAGATCTGGTCGTATTTCCGCCTCGACTGTCATTCGGCCCACGACTGCCACAATGGTTTATGGGCTGGCACGGACACTGACATATACGCCTCGGCCATTGCTAATTGACCGCGGGCGCGTGTCTTCTATGATTTAGCTAGACATAACCGGCGGTGGGACTTGTCGATGCGCGACCTTCATGACCTTGAACTACTAATCAAATCACGCATACCAATAATCGTTATTGAGTCGCAAGAAGAAGCGCGAGTGGTCGACATCTGCGCGCGTATGGTTAACCGGCTCGCCAAGCCATTATACAAGTGGACAGTTACCGAAGGTCTGCTAAGGCTGGAAGCGGGCTACCAAGCGCAAAAGCACAACGCCAAACCTTCCGAGCTGCTTGCCCAAATAAAGGCGACGAGCAAAGCGGGCATCTACTTGTTGTTCGACTTCCACCCCTATCTCGAGGACCCCATCCACACCCGCTACCTAAAGGAGATCGCGCAGAGCTATAACGAATTGGGCCATACCTTGATGTTGATCAGCCACCGACTGGAGATACCAGCGGAACTCAAAAGGTTTTGTGCTCGATTCGAGCTAACCCTACCGGATGGCAAGGCGCTCCAGCAGCTCGTCATCAGGGAGGCAAATAGCTGGTCACGCGAGAACCCGGGCCGCAAGGTGAAGACCGACCCGCAAACCCTGGGACTATTGGTTAACAATCTGTCGGGGCTCACCGAGGGTGATGCCAAACAACTCATCCGTGGCGTCATTTACGATGACGGTGCTATAACAAGTGATGACCTACCAAAGGTTATGAAGGCCAAGCACGACTTGCTAGGTCAAGACGGCATCCTCTCATTCGAATACGACACGGCAAAATTCTCCGACGTCGGTGGCCTGGCTAACCTCAAAGATTGGTTAAAGAAACGAGAAATCGCCTTTGATGGTGACCAATCAAATGACTTAGATAGACCGAAAGGTATTCTTTTGGTCGGCGTCCAGGGCTGCGGCAAAAGTCTAGCTGCCAAGGCGGTCGCGGGACTGTGGAGTATACCCCTGTTGCGACTCGATTTGGGTGCGCTCTATAACAAATACATTGGCGAAACCGAACGTAACCTACGCGAAGCACTAAAGGCGGCAGAAGTTATGGCACCGTGTGTACTGTGGATCGACGAAATTGAGAAAGGCCTGGCAACCACGGACGTTGAAAACGGCACTTCGCGCCGCGTACTCGGGTCATTCCTCACCTGGATGGCCGAAAACAAAGCGCCGGTATTTATTGTCGCCACGAGCAATGATATCGAAGCTTTGCCCCCTGAAGCTGTGCGCAAAGGCCGCCTTGATGAGATTTTCTTTGTGGACCTTCCTTCAAGGAAGACGCGTCAACGAATCTTCACAATACACTTAAAGAAACGTGGTCTCGATCCAGCGACTTTCGACATCGAAAAACTAGCGAAGGCTTGTGAAAACTTCTCCGGGGCTGAAATTGAGCAAGCAGTCGTCTCTACGCTTTACTCAGCACGGGCGAATGAGGCCTCGCCCAATACCGAGCTTGTATTAGCTGAGATCACACAAACGCGGCCACTCGCAATAGTAATGGCGGAGAAGATCAATGCACTACGCGCTTGGGCCGCCGATAGAACGGTCCCGGCTGACTAGCCCGCACATCATGGCGTGATTTGCCACGGCTGACATCAGTGTCTCCAGCGTGAAGCACAAGAAGCAAGCGGAGCAACCTAACAACTGGCCGGAACAAGCGGCACGACGAAAACCATCATCTACCTCACAAGACAATAAAGAGCTCGAGATTTTTTAGGAGTATGTACTAGCCGACGTAATAGCGATTCCTCCCGGTAGCCTTAACTTGATTGAGCGCGGCCTCAGTCCGTTCTAAGAGCGTTTCCAGAGTGTCTCCCTCCCTTACAACCACGTACCCACCGGTCACCGTGACACGCATCTGCGCCCCTTCATGACGAAATTCACTTCGGCCGGCGGCCCGGCACAGCCTATCAGCAACCCATCGTGCCGCCTTCAGATCTGTCGCGGGTAACAGCACCGCAAACCTTCCGTCGTCATACTGGGCGATGTAGTCTGCTTTGCGCAGATGCATTTTCATGATTTTGGCAATTAACTGCAGTATCTGGTCACTCGCTTCCTGCCCATATTCTTCGTTGATCACATCGAAATCATCTACATACCAAAGCTGGGCGACCAGAGGGGATCCACAGCGCTTCCGATGAGCCAATTCTTGTCGCAACCGTCGTTCATACGCAGAACGACTGGCGATACCGGTCAGCGGATCTTGTCGAGATTGTTCCTCGCCCTGCTCTTCTTGCGCTCCCGGTTCTCCCTGTGCTTCCTGTTCAGAATCTATCCGTAACTTTCCCGCTTCGTGCCCCAACTCGGCAATCGCGGCCGACAACGTGTTTAGGCTGCCCCTGTAATGTTGCGAACCGCTGGGTCTCTGTTCCGTCATAGCCCTCAAGACGCGTACGAATGATTGCGACTCGTTGGCGGAGAGATACCCTCAACTGCTCTACGGGCGACACCCTACGGAGCTGGGATTCGATGACCTCCAATTGACACTCCAGCCCAGCCCGTATCTTTTGGCCCCTGTAATGGGGCAGCGATGGTCTGCTGCCCAGCGCCTCGGAGAAGCTTATCCAGGTGCCGAAGTCGTTCGGTAAGTTGTTACATAAATGTGTCTGATGCCTGCTGTGCTGCGCTCGTGTGATTCTGCACTTGCGTTGCGAAATCGGCCGTGCTACGTAATACGTCTTTCCTGCGGTCGAATGGGATTTAGGAGTTAATTGCTGCTTGATCGTATCGCGCCACAGCAACAGATCTTCGGGTGGCTGAACCGCACCCAGCAATAACGCCAAACTTTCGCACAAGATCTTTATTATCCGACCTCCAGTACTCCCTTTGGTGTTGGCTGGCATACACTTGGTTCGCTTTCCGCGAATCTAGCAGTAACGTCTGCCATCACAGACTCCGTTAACAACGCAAGGTTTAAGGAAAGCCTAAAGGAAGTGCTTTAGGGCAGGCTGCTTCGAATACCTAAAGTGGTATTTCTCTGGGTACTTTCGATCGAGGATTGCAGGCCACTTCTGCGCATCCCGGCAATTGCTCCTCGACCGCTGTTCCAGACGCGGTTCTACCTCCTCCATCCATGAAGTCGTGCATTGCTCTCGGTTGCTGCTCCTGGCGCAACTACTACCTCCTCCTTCCCTGGAGTCGTACTTTCCGACATCTGACCGCCAGGGATGGTGGGAATGCAAAAAGGATCGTCGGGAACAATCCTTGCCATGCACGTCAGAACAATCCTTGCCCTGGAGTCGTGTGCATTCTGCGGTAAGCCACGCAATATTCGGGCTGAGTCCTTGACGGGGTGATCTGCTACCTTTAGGAGCGCTATGCTTTTGGCAGTGTGACGCCAATCTGGCGCATATATTTACCGCTACGGTCTTTGTAGGAGACCTCGCACACCTCGTCAGCCTCGAAGAAAATCACTTGCGCCACCCCTTCATTGGCGTAAATTTTGGCCGGCAATGGCGTAGTATTGGAAAACTCCAGCGTCGCATAACCCTCCCACTCGGGCTCAAACGGCGTCACGTTGACAATGATTCCGCAGCGGGCATAAGTACTCTTGCCTACACAAAGCGTGAGAACGTTACGTGGGATACGCAGATATTCGACCGTACGCGCTAAGGCAAAAGAATTAGGCGGGATAATGCACACTTCACTGCTAACGTCGACAAAACTACTGTCATCAAAATTCTTAGGGTCAACGATCGCGGTATTAATGTTGGTGAATATCTTAAACTGGTCAGAGCAACGAATATCGTAACCGTAACTGGATGTCCCAAACGACACAACGCGGCGGTCGCCGGACTGCTTGATCTGATGGGGCTCAAATGGCTCAATCATGCCGTGTTCTTCGGCCATGCGCCGAATCCACTTGTCCGACTTAATAGTCATAGTTACTTATAATTCGAGCGG